>JAHIKR010000265.1 GCA_018897415.1 Pseudomonadota bacterium | reverse complement strand
TCCATAGTCTCTTACAAAGCCGCTGTCTTCAATTTTTTGCTGAAAACGCACCCTATCTTCAGGATTAACATATATCTTGCGAACATCTAACCCCACCATCTCTTCTTTGGTATAACCAAAGAGATCAAGAGCGGATTGGTTCACATCAACGAACTCACCTTCTCGTATGGTGATATAGATGGCGTCTCTTGAGTCCTCAAAAAGAGTGCGGTACCTCTGCTCACTCTTCCACAGTGCCTCTTTTGCCAGTTTTTGCTCGGTAATATCGCGAAATATTCCCTGGAGGAATTTCCTTCCAGCCACATTAAGGAGATTGGCCTTAATCGCGACCTCCCTGATTTCTCCGGAGCTGGTGATAACCTGCGTTTCTAGAATCTGCCCTTCGTTTTCTCTGAGATGCTTTTTGAAGGTATCTGAAAATCCGTCTTTAATTATGTGGCGAGGATGAAGGATTGTCTGATGTTGCCCTATCAATTCGGATTTATCCCTTCCAACCAGCTTGGCAGCCTCATGGTTGCAGTCTACGAGTATGCCCGTTTCAGCGTCAGCAAGGAATATGCCATCTCGGGCTTCTTCAAATAGTTTTCGGTACCTCTCTTCGCTTTCCCCCAGCGCTTCCTTAATATCCTTGTATTTAGAGATTTCTTCTAACTTTTTGACGCTCTGTTCCAGTTCTTTATAGGTTGGTTTTTTGGCCATTGGATAATCCTCCAATTGCTCATTTGGAAACCCTATGCTTGATAATTTGAGGGGTAGAATTTTAGATCCAAAAGGTATTTGAATTGAACCACCCTCTCCTTATAAATTGAGGGAATAAAAAATAAGAATTTTTTTAAAAAATACATAAAGGTTTAGATAAAGTCAAGAAGTTTAGATAAATTCAATATGTTAGCTCCTGTAGGTATAAAGGTGACTCTTTTCTTTATTACTATCTTTGCCTTACAGGCTGTTTAAACTTTATTTATGGAAGTTATGACAAAATTCTTTATGATTTGTTCATGAGAAAAACGGGTTAAGGGCGCGAAACTATTTGAGATGGTATAATTGTTTGATTTTCTTAAGTTATGATAGTATAAATAATATAAACAAACAAATTCTGGTCACAAAAATGTTACAATTATGAATATATGAAAGATTTTGTTTTAAGACTCCACTTTATTTATTTTGACTAACAACAGAGCGCTTAGGGCGATTCTGCCCATAAGTGATGAAATGAACATCGAACACCCGCCTGCCATGCATCACAAACGATGGTGGCATGATCATTGTCACCGGGCCGAGACACCAGGACATTCTACCAAGACCACCCAAAGGCATTGCGGGCAGGTCGAACGTCCAACATCGAACGTTGAATGAGAAAAGATGAAGAAACAGAGGAATTAATTAAGATTTTTGTTACGAGTATCAAAACGGCTATTTGGTATTTGTTTTTTCATTCGGTGTTGGAATAATTTGAATAGCGGAGCGACATCATTATTCGACGTTCAATGTTCGATGTTGGACGTTCATCTTTCAAATTTTGGAGGTTATGCCGTGTCCCTGAATGAAAGTCCGGACTGCAAGATTGAAAAAATTATTCGTGCAGATGCCACTGAGGTCATTGCACTGGCCTCAGTGCACCTTGACGACGAACAGCTGCAGTATTTCCTGCGTAACAAAGATTGCCTGACAACAGACCTGCACAGCACAAAGGCAAGGCTCGGCATCAATCAGGAAAAACTCAGTCATTTTGAACTCAAAGGAAACAAGATATCCTATGAAGCCAGATTCTGGTTCTATATTCCCGAATATTCTGCAGGCCTTACTATTGACCAGTTAATAAAAACCGGGCTTGAAGTCGGCAAGATTTATTTGAAAAACCCTGAACTCAAATACTCTGCCGAGGAATTGATCAATCTCATTTCAAACCGCACCATCATTGTTCCTAAGGGAACCATGGTGTTGGAGGAAGGCATCCTTGCCGTACCGGTTATGCCCTTTATCCATCTGCCCAATCCCAGGGTCTTAACGTCCAATTATCTGAAGTCTGCTGTGGGTAAAATGATTCCGCGTGAAGATTTCTATTTTGCTCAGCCTGAGCAAAAAGTAGACCAGGTCATAGTGCCGGCGGGAAGCGGGGTAATATCGCATACTAGCCTTTTTACACAGCAAAACGAGATTTATATTCTCGATCCTGAACACACAGATGCCAGGGTAGGGAGTAAATACACCAACGGGATCATATATCTTGAGCTCGTGGGAGGAGAAAAGGACATCGTAAAGGAGAAGGTCCATATAGAAGTCTATAAACCAGCTGCAGCAAAACACAGTGCGAAAAAAAAGTTCTATATCGACCTGAAATCCTCATTTTTGGAGAGACTTTACAAAGAGCGTGCTGTGGATGAAAACACCATCGCAGCTATCAGTGACACTGGAGAGCAAAAATTCATTGAGCTAAACAAAAGGTGCGACCGACTCTTACATGAGCTATGGCCTTATACCTCGCTGGTAGTCCAAGACTTCCCTAACCGACTCCTTGCATCTTATCTAATTGTAGCCGCTGACCTTGGCCTCATCAGGGATCTGACCTTTATGAGGGCCCCGGAGGAGGAATAT
>JAHIKR010000264.1 GCA_018897415.1 Pseudomonadota bacterium | reverse complement strand
TTCTTCCCTTCAGATAGAAACCGGTTTCATTGTGATGAAGCATAATGAACATGAGATTGATAAATATAAAAGATATATGTCTGAGCTCGGCGTTGACAGAGCCTCAGTGATTGCACCCTGTGTCAGGACAATAGATCAAGGGAAAGAGCTGTTGCCTGCAAACCGAGAGTTTTGGGTTTATGATGAAGTTGCTTTTTTACAAGGTTCTCTACGTCCCACAGTTTTGCCGAATAATTTTTGCCCCTGGATCTATTTTTCGATGGCCATTCTTGTCAACGGAGATATTGTCCCGTGTTGCCGCGATCCTCATGGAAAAGAAATCATGGGGAACATATTCGATCAATCCCTTGATGAGATATGGAATGGGAAAAGATACCGCAATTTTAGGACCCGCATTCACAACAATCAGAAATCAGTGGGAATATGTAGATTATGCTCCAGCTACCCTCCGAGCGCCATCCATTGAGATCAACTTAAAAGTTGGAAATTACCTAACATGAATATCTGTCTTGTAAATCCGAGAGGCGTATCCAAATCTGGGGCCAGTATTCCGCATGGCCTCTTGCAGCTTGCTGCTGAATTAAAAGCCCATGGCCATGAATTTGCGATAGTCGATTTTAATAACCCTGATATTCCTCTGGAATATGAAAAACTGAAAAGATACGATGTCGTTGGTCTTTCTGTGAATACACTGCAATTGGGGCATGCAGTCGAAATAGCGCAAAGCTTAGGAACCAGCTCAAGAGTAATTTGGGGCGGTATCCATTGCCTTCTAGATCCTTTGTCTATACTTAACCGCTTTCCTAAGCATTTTGTGGTAAGAGGAGAGGGTGAAATACCTCTTCTTAATCTTGCTAATTATCTTGATGATAGGAATAATCTTGACTGGCTTCGCGAGCAAGACGGTGTTTGCTTTATGGATGGAGGCAAACCCATAATAAACAAGGCTTTTTTTAATAGCAACCTCGACAAGCTGAATGACATAGACTACTACTGCCTTCCTGAGTTTGAGAGATATTTATACTCAGATTTTTATTATACTACAAACAGAGTATCCTCATTGGGAATTCTTGTATCGAGGGGATGTCACTGGAGCTGTACCTTCTGCATTAATTCTTTACTTGCTAAACATGGAGGAACATACCGGACAAAATCAATAGAGAAGATTAGAAGAGAGACTGAAAAGATAATCGATGACTTCAATATTCAATTTGTTAATCCATCCGATGAAGATTTCTTCCTCAACAAAGTTTTACTGAAACCATGGATGCAATACGCTAAAGAGAAGGGATTTTTTTGGGCAGCAAATTGTCGTTATAATTACTTTGTAGATTCGATCATCAATAAAAATCGGCTCTCTGATCTTATGGATCATGGACTTTTTGCTATCGGCATGAGCATTGAGGCTGGTGATGAGAATATCAGAAATGAGATTCTCAAGAAGAAAGTAAGCGACTCTCATATAGAAAACGCAATAAAGATTATCAAAGATACCGTCGGCGACCATCTTGCCGTTAATACGAGTTTTATAGTGAATTTCCCTGGAGATACAAGAGATTCCAGAATTAAAATGCTTAAAATAATGAACAGACTGAGTAGAGAGATCAATATAACATTTTCCGGTCCGCAGGCATATCGCCCATATCCCGGCTCAGAACTATATGATAAGGGAATTAAATATAAAGAAGGGGATTTAGATTCCTACATCAAAGGAACCGCAGCTTCAGGATCGCTGAATGCAGTGCTTGACAATGAGACCTATTTCTATACTCATGTAGCTCGCGTATTCTTCAACTCCCGTTTCAGGTTTTACCGGTATTCTATGGCTAAGGATGGGATGGGATACCTTGCCATTGACACCAGCGTTAAGAAGAGGGGAATTGTCCGCTGGCTTTTGGCGGCAGTTATCAAAGTCCTTTTCATTCCTGTTACTATTCGGCTCCATACGGATTATTGGCGGATGTTTATTGAACCTCTTGTGTCGGATGGATTGCAAAAAAAGTAGAAAGACTGATCAATTCGCCCGGAAAGAGGAGTATTATTGACACTTGATACAACAGGCCGGTAGTACAAATTTTATACTGAAATAATCTATATTACACTTCTGATGCTCTATCCGATATTTTAGCGAATCGTGTATCTATCTATATGAAGCAACACAATCCTGAAAAACAGATCAAGTTAGGCAATTGCTGGTATACGGGTGATCAATTTCAGGCTCAACTTGGCATTGCTGGACCTCGGAGGGTGGTTGAGAACCGATGGAATATTTTTCAGTCGATGATTCTCGAGTGGATGAACAAATATGAAAATAAAAAAAGATGTATAAATTTATTAGATGCTGGTTGTGGTGACGGTATAAATCTTGTGGGTATGCATAAAATATTGAGTGTTATGCCTAACAATATCCTTTTTTTGGTGTTGATTATAACCCCATTCGTGTACAGCGAGCGTTTTCACACAATTGTTCCTTTAATATTCAACAGGCATCTCTTTATAACCTGCCTTATAAAGATGAAATCTTTGACATTATTCTCTGTAATCAAGTTTTGGAACATATCCCCGACCTCCTGAACGCCTTGTGCGAATTATACCGTGATCAGGGTAATATCAATATATGTAAATTGTGTTCGAGCTATCCGGCGAGTGTTGTAAAATGAGAAAACCTCGAATTATGTTTATAGTCCCTGCTGATTATAAAGGTCTGAAAGAAAAACATGTGGAATCTACCATCTTCGAAAGGGATGAAGATGGATTCTTTGAACGTGTTGTCTCTATTCCTCCATTAGGACTGGAGAACAAAAGAACAGAGTTTAATTCGGTTCATGTTTTGTATGAAATGCAACTCAAATTTCGCTCCTAGGACAATCTTAAAAAACTATGGACTATTCTCATCCTGCCATTTTTCTTTGTTTCTGTTGTCAGAAAAATTGTACAAATAGCCAAAGAAGAACAGGTTGACATTATTAGAGCAACCGACCCGCATTGGATAGGTTTAATCGCTTTGTTTGTAAGAATTTTTTTGGGCCTGCCATTGTGTGTATCAATTCACTCCGATTACGATCAACTATTTAAACTGAAAGGCTCAGGACACTCATTTACGTTTTTTGGGTTCAGGCATCCTGCACTCTTACTATCACGCTTAATTATGCGCCAGGCTGATATGGTAATGCCAATCAGGGCAACTTTAGCCCAATGGGCTATCAATAATGGAGCAAAACCTGATTCTATTTGAGTGATTCCACATGGCATTGATTTTTCAAAGTATGACGTCATTAATGAGAATAGAGACAGGCATCAACGGATTGAGAACGATAAAAAGATCATTAGTTTTGTAGGACGATTATCAAAAGAAAATTATGTTCATCATTTTCCGGAAATTATCGAAAAACTCTTAACAAAAAGAGCTGATTTTTTATTAGCCTTAGCAGGTGATGGAGAATTGAGGACCTCTTTGGAAGAACAAATAAAGAATTCCTCCTTTCCAAAGAGCCATCTGATGTTACTGGGTTTTCAAGATCAGGAAGAGTGTTTATCGCTCCGAAAAGCATCTGATATTTGTGGGGGATTCAGCCTTATTGAAGCATGTGCAGCAGCACGTCCCGTTGTGGCATATGCTGTTGAATGGCATTCTGAACTAGTCATCAACAATGTTACAGGATTTTTAATTGATGAAAATGATACAGATCGGGTTGCCTTGGTAATTGATCAATTATTATCAGATCAGGCTGCAGCAAATCGCATGGGTAAAAAAGCTGCTGAACTGGCAAGAAAAAAACATGACATTCGGCTAACTTCTGAAATAAAGACAGAATGCTACAATGAATTACTACAGATAAAATAAAAATTAATCTCTCCCCCCCACTCTTTATATCAATATGCTTTTAAATAAATTTGCAGCCGGACATGCAGCCATGGCATTTCTTCAGAAGGCTTTCCCTGCCCAGGTCGGAGGTCTTCTTTTCGGAGCCACAGAACAGAATGAAAAACCATAAAAACATGGCAATACTATCCTTATGTTTTACCTGCCTCCACATGGTGTTTAATCATTACTATTATGGCAATCATTTCTTTATGCGCTCCTTGGACTTTTATTTCATGAATGGGTTGGAAGATGCTGTAAACTTCAGGAAAGATATTAATTTTTTTTCTACAGAATTTTCGCCTTATTTACTCTTTCACAGGAGTATTCTATTTGGTAAAAACCTCTTCGGCTTTAGTCTCCATAACCTTATGTGGTTTATTTATTTCTTTGCCAACTGGGGTTCGATGAATGCATATCTTTACTTTTCAGATGCAATGTTTGGAGATAATAAGGTATCTCTGCTTTTTCTTGGCCTATTAGCTTTAAATTTTGCCCCTTGGACTGTTGGTTCAAGTTTTGGATTAAGCACTGCTGTTATAGCGCCAAATATGATAGCAATAATTTTTCAAGTATTGGCAATAGCATCCTTCCTAAGAACGGATAGAATTATTCTTACCGCTATTTTTCTCTCAATAGCCTTTTATTTCCATTCGATCAGCACCTTGTTCCTTTTCTTCGCGATTTTTTTCTTTATTCTGTGGAAAAGAGAAACATTTAAAGCAAAAGAACTATATTTGTCCCTTTTGACTTTATCTTTACTGCTACTTCCACAAATTATATGGATGGCTGACTATTTACTACACAACTTTAAAAGTGTTCAGTTAGATGCCTGGCAGTTAGATGCCCACAGACATTCACTTGCAGGACATATATCCCTGTCTTTGATTTGGGCAAATGCTAAAGTATACCATCTTTTGTTTTATTTTATTGGATTGGTAGGATTTATACTTATCCTGTTTAAATATGGCAACAAGCTGTCTTCTCCCGATAAAATTGAGAAAGTTAAATTCATTACAGCAACAATGTTGTGCTCTGCTGTGTTTTTTTCGCTGACAAGCGATCTTTACTTGAAATTCATGACTCTGCAGGCATTAAAATCTACATTATGGTTTGTGCAGTTATTCATCGGAATCTTTATAATTAAAGTAATATCTGATGTTCTCTTTTCAGCTGAACACTACAAATCTAAACTATTTTTTATATTCTATCTCTATTCAATTACGATACTCTGTGCAACATTCAAGCTGATGGAGGACTATAATGTATATTTAAAGGTTTCGATTTTCTTCATATTATTTGCAACGTACTTTTTCCGGGAAAACCTATCTTTTCTTTTGAAACAGTTTAGTGCCTCAAAAAAGATACTTCAGACAAAAGGTTCACTTGTTCTGTCATTCCTTCTCATAGTTGTTTCTCTTCTTTTATATCAAAAGTGGATATTTTTCGAGAAAAGTCAAGAATTGTATTCCACAGATACTGGGTATGATTTACATAACAAGAATTGGGACGATGTTATGGCAAGTGCAAATAAATTGCCGACTAATGCATATATCTTATATCCTTTTTACATATCTAGTTCATACTACGCGAGAGCTAAACGCCCAGGTTTTTTTAATTATGGATACATTGCTGCTTTGTATACCGGCACTAGTGAAATTAAACAGGTAACTATCTTTTTGGCGGATTTATTTAATATTAAAGACAGTTTTAATAGAGATTCTTTAGCTAACGCATGGAGCACACTCACAAAAAAACAAATTTTGAAAATTAAAAACAGGTTTAAACTTACACACTTGATATATGAAAACAGTAAAGAATTTGATTTCCCGGTAATCTATAAAAACAAAGAATATACTTTATATCTTATTAGTAACTGATGGATACAACAAATGATAAGTTTTAGCAAACCCATGGTTCCTGAGTGTGCAGTAGAATATTTAAAAGAGGTCCTTTTTTGTAAAGAATTGGCAGGCGATAATACTTTTAACAAGAAATGCAATTTATGGATTGAAGAGTTTACAAAAACAAAAAAATCTCTTTTAACGACTTCCTGTACCCATGCTCTAGAAATGGCAGCACTTTTGATAAATATAAATGAAGGTGATGAAGTTATTATGCCTTCATATACATTTACCTCAACCGCCAATGCTTTTATTTTAAGAGGCGCCCAAATAGTATTTGTGGATATTAGACCGGATACTATGAATATGGATGAAAATCTTATTGAACAAGCCATATCAGAAAAGACAAGGGCTATAGTTCCAGTGCATTACGCCGGTGTGGGGTGCGAAATGGATACAATTCTCAGTATAGCCAGACAACGTACTCTGATTGTAATAGAAGATGCCGCCCAAGGAATGATGTCTACATATAATGGGAAGGCCTTGGGTTCGATAGGAGACCTTGGGGCTTACAGCTTTCATGAGACCAAGAATTACACTTGCGGAGAAGGTGGGGCAATCCTGATAAGCGATAAAAGATATGTTGAAAGAGCCGAAATCATAAGGGAAAAAGGTACAAATCGTTCACAATTCTTTAGGGGAGAGGTAGATAAATACGGTTGGCAAGACATCGGTTCATCCTGGTTGCTGAGCGAACTAAATGCAGCGGTACTCTATTCTCAGTTAGAAAAGGCTGCTGAAATAAATGAAAACAGGCTGACAACATGGAATCTGTATATGGAGGCCTTGTCTCCTATAAAAGATAAGGGACACATAGATCTTCCCTACGTTCCCGCCGAATGTAAACATAATGCTCATATGTTTTATATAAAACTGAAAGAAATAGACGAAAGGACAAAGATGATTAATTACCTGCGGGAGAACGGAATATATGCAGTCTTTCATTATGTCCCATTACACAGCAGCCCCGCCGGCTTAAAATTCAGCAGATTTTCAGGTAAAGACCGATATACAACAAAGGAAAGTGAACGATTGCTGCGGCTGCCGCTGTTTTATGGAATTGCCGGAGATGATATCGCATATATCTGTCAGAAAATAAAAACTTTTTATGAGAAATTTTAATGCAAGATAACGCAACGTACGGGTTTCAGGCGCACCTTAGCCCTGAGTTCCCATCCCAAATAGTTGTTGATGTAACAGAGTTTTGTAACCTTGCCTGCATTCACTGCCCTCAGGCAGAATTCTCAAAATCTGAGTCATTTCAAGGCAGGTATTTGGGCATCGAACTTCACAAAAAGTTAATTGACGAGGTAGCAAGAGATGGCACGGGGTATTGTAAATATCTCAGATACACCGCCCAAGGGGAACCTCTTTTACACCCGAAGTTCGTTAATATGGTAGAGTATGCAGCAAATAATGCGGGAGTGCCAATAAATATCACAACTAATGGCATGCTTTTGACAGAGAAAAAGGTTAATTCGCTCCTCAAAGCAGGTGTGGATGTAATAGATATTAGCATAGACGCAAATACTCCTGAAACTTATGCGAGAATACGGAAGAAAGGAGATCTGAACATTGTAAGAAAGAATGCACTAAGACTTCTAGAGGTCAGGAGAGAGAACCACTATAATACGAGAGTTGTTGTAAGCTTTGTAGAACAACCGTTAAACAAAAACGAATCTGCTGACTTTGAAAAATTCTGGAAAGATTCAGGTGCTGATTACGTAATTATACGAAGACTTCATTCTGCAGGGGGAATCAAGAGAGAACTGGTGCAGATAGACAGGAGAAGGTCTCCATGCCTATACCCATGGGAACGACTGACACTAAGCCCGGACGAATTCATACACTTCTGTCCCCAGGATTGGATGCATGGCTCAGTTGTTTGTGATTTTAACAAGAACACTATTAAGGAAGTATGGCAAGGTGAGTTTATGAGAATGCTTAGAGAAGCTCATCTGGAAAATGACTTCTCAAAGCATAGTTTCTGTGGACAGTGCCCGGATTGGTCAACCACAAGATGGCCAAATGAAGGGAGGTCATACTCAAACATGATGAGAGAGAGTCTAAATAACCCTGCTGTAAAGTAGGAATTGACTTATGAAGGTAGGAATTATTCAATCTAATTATATTCCATGGAGAGGGTATTTTGATATCATTGATGATGTTGATTTATTTATATTTTATGATGATGTGCAATATACAAAAAATGATTGGAGGAATAGAAATAGGTTAAAAACTGGTAATGGTCTAATGTGGCTTACTGTTCCTGTATTGTTCAAATTCAGTGACAAAACCTTAATACAGGATGCAAAGATAAGTTACAAGAATCACTGGCTAAAAAATCATGAGAAATCCATTCTGAATTCTTACTCTAAAGCCTCTTTTTTCACCTCTTATGCCGAAGACCTTTTCTCTATTTTAAATAACAAATATGTTACTATCTCGGAACTTAACGTAGATATTATTAAGTGGATAATGCAAAAGCTTAACATAAAAACCGAAACAATAATGTCTTCGGCAGTTACAAATGTCGGTATTAAGACAGCAAGGCTCATTAATATTTTAAAAGAAGTCGGTGCAACTTCCTATCTGACAGGGCCGTCTGCAAAAAACTATCATGACGTCGAGAAGTTTCAAGAGGCTGGAATTGGTCTTGAATACAAAGTTTACGAGTATAAGGAATACCCACAGCTTTACGGTGGTTTTGTGCCACAGGTTTCTGTGCTTGATTTGCTTTTTAACTGTGGTGAGAATTCAAGAAAGTACTTAAAAAGTTTGAGACCCAATGAAAAGGATCTTTTATGAACAACAATAAGACTTTTTCAATTGTAATTCCCGTATATCAGAACGAAAATAATCTGAATGACACTATACCAAAATTATTAAGTCTTGGAGAAAGAATTCCTAACTATAACCTTGAACTGCTATTTGTGGATGATGGCTCGACCGATTCATCACTGCAGATTTTAACACAACATGCGGAACGCCTGCCGGAGGTTGTTAAGATAGTAAAGCTCACGCGGAATTTCGGTCAAACAGCAGCTATTCAGGCTGGGTTGCGATATGCTAATGGTGACTGTGTCGGCATCATCTCCGCTGATCTACAAGAGCCTCATGAGAAGTTTATAGATATGATAAAGGAATGGGAACACGGTGCTATGTTTGTGATAGGCATGCGGCAGGAACGCGAGGAAGGCAAATTACACCAAATGATATCCGGGATATATTGGCGTCTGGTTCGAAAGTTTGCCCTGCCAGATTTTCCTGAATTGGGTTATGACTTTTGTTTATTGTCCCGTCAGGTAGTTGATGATATAAATCATATCAACGAAAAGAATTCCTCTATTTTTGTACTTATTTACTGGCTTGGGTATAAACCTCTATGCTTGCCTATAAAACGTAAGATCCGCAAAGAAGGCACCTCTCAGTGGAGCCTGTGGCGTAAAATCCGGTTTACTTGCGATACGCTTATTGGTTTCACATATTTGCCTGCCCGTCTTATTACTTACATGGGATTTATTGTTTCTGTTTTGTCCGTTTTGTATTTGAGTGTAATGTTTCTTTTGTGGTTCTTTCTGAAGGCTTCCCCTGCTGGGTGGATGTCGGTAATCGGATTGCTTTCGCTCCTGGGAGCAGCAATGTTATTCTCTCTAGGTATTTTGAGTGAATATCTGCTTCGTATTTTAGACGAATCCCGCAAGCGTCCGCAGTATGTTGTGGAAAGATTCATAGAAAACGAATCGCACAAAAGCCGGGATAATTCATAAGGAGAAGTATGAAAAAGATTCTAAATTTAACCTACAATCTTTTAAAACTAAAATTCTCGAATGCCAGCAAACCTGTAATGTTGAGTTTATATATTACAAACAAATGTAATCTGCGTTGTTCTTATTGCTTTATTCAGGATGAGAAAGTTCCTCAAGAAGTTCGTAATTCGGAATTCACTCTTGAAGAAATAAAAAAAATAATAGACGATTTTTACAGACTTGGCACGAGGATGATATTTCTTCTGGGCGGAGAGCCACTTGTGCATAAAAAATTCGGTGAAATTGTGGAATACATTCACCGAAAAGGTATCGTCATTCATGTAAATACTAATGGGACCCTCATCGACAAAAAAATTGATGAACTCAAGTTTGCTGACGGTATTTGTGTCAGCCTCGATGGTATCGGTGAGGCAAATGACTCCCACCGGGGCAAAGGTGTTTATGAACTGGCTATTTCAAATATAGAAAAAGCAAAAAGCGTCGGACTCAAATGCCGTATCCATTCTATGCTTACACGAGCCAATCTTCATAAATTTGAAGAATTAGTTCATGTCGCAAAAGAACTTGGTGTCATGATAACAATTTCTCCAGCCCATTATATCGAGGCTGGCAATAATAAAGAACTTATTATTAAAGATGATGAATATAGAGCCTTCTGGGGGAAATATTATGAATTAAAGAAGCAAGGGTATCCCATTGGTAATTCCTTATATACTATTGAAGCTATGATTAATTGGCCGTTAGGGTATGGGGAAATAATGATGAAAAACGCCAAGCTTCCTGAAGGGTATCAGCGGCCTATACCTTGTGTAAATTCAAAGTATTATGTTGGTTTGAGCGCCGACGGAATCCTTCATTATTGTTTAAAACCAGGCATGCCTATCGGACCGAATGTCAAGGATGTTGGGGTACTTAACGCATGGGAAACGTTGGTGAAAACAAGGCCGGATTGCTACGCATGTGCAAGTACGAATACTATCGAATATTCTCTTTCCTCCTGCCTACATAAAAGCGCCATTGCCAACGCTATTAAGTTTCAATTATTTCGATAAGACTCAAACTCTTGATTAATCGGAATATAATAATTGATGCCGGCATAGCTAACAGATTTTAACAAGAAATAGCATATACTGCCAAGCACAGTCATCTATTGAGGTATCTTGGCAGCAGACAATAATACAATGAGAATTATATTTGTAAACATAGAAAACGGAATCACAGCAATTGGTTTTAGAAAGGTTGCGGCTTTTGCACGTCTTGTTCATCCTCAAACAGAAGTATGTTATGTGGCTCCTTCAAATCGCTATTCACCAATAAACTTTATAAGGAGCGATAAGACTAATTACGATTTATCAGATCAAGATTTAGACAAAGTAGCTTGTTATTTAGCAAAAGCTAACATGGTATGCTTTTCAAGCATGACACCATTTGCATATCTTACAGAAAAGATTATCGTCAAAATTCGTTCCAGAAATCCCAATGTTTATATTGTTTGGGGAGGGATACATCCTATTGTAAATCCTGATAAAGCTATTCTTTATGCAAATGCTATATGCATAGGTGAAGGCGAATTAGCTTTTTCTGAGTTCCTCTCTGCATATAAAAAAGGTGGCGACGATTATTTAAAAACACGTAACTTCTGGTTTAACACAAATAATTCACTAATAAAAAACGAATTTAGGCCTCTGCTTACTCCTAAAGAGATGGAAACTCTGCCTCACAATTTATATGCGCAAAATGAGTTGATCTTTGTAGAGGGGCAAGGGTTTATGCCAATAGATCAAAGTGTATACATAAGATTCATCGGCTTGGCCTACCATACTATATGGTCTGTAGGCTGTCCTTTTCGATGCGTATATTGTTCAAATTCAAAGTTTATTGAAAATGACAAAACCTACTCCAAACTTCGATTTCCGTCTGTTGATTATATTATTAACGAAATAAAGCATGCTATCAAGAAACAACCATATATCTCCGTGGTTATCTTTCACGATGACAGTTTTATTGCCATTGACTTGAAAACCTTGACAGAATTTTCAGATAAATGGAGAAAAGAAATAAAGATTCCATTCTGTGTCCAGGGATTAAATCCTAATCTAGTAAGGCATGACAAGATGGATTTATTAGTACGCGGTGGGATGAATAGGGTACGAATGGGTATCCAAAGCGGTAGCGACCGTATTCTGAATTTTTACAGAAGGCCTCACAACAATGAGATTACTTTAAAATCTGCTAGCATAATCAATGCATTTTCTAAACGTATGATTCTCCCTGCCTATGACTTTATACTGGATAATCCTGTCGAGACTAAAGATGATATTGAGAAAACATTAAGACTTCTACAAAAATTACCCCGTCCATACACAATTAATGGGTTTTCGCTTCGTGTTATTCCTAATACTGAGCTGGCAGTCAAATTATCCAGTTTAGGTGTGGTGGCAAAGGATATTAAAGATGATTATACCGAAACAAAGCCCACGATAGCTAATATACTGGTTTTTGCCATACCAATTGTTCGGTTGCCGGATAAGATATTTAATTATTTTTTAAAAAAAGTTAAGCCTTCTTGTGAGGAGCAGAAATGTTACAAGAATCTTATGATTATAATTAAGGCGATCCTTTATCTAAAGCGCGGAATTATCCATTTAAAACACATGGATTTTTCTGTCATGCCGGGAAAACCAAGTTGGATATTCTGGAGGCTGGGAGTGATAAGGCTACATCATGCGCTGGCAGAAAAAAACAAAAAGTAGAGGCTGTTGCACATATAAAAAAAGAGTAATGATCATGCAATACATACAGTACTCTTGTGGCATCGATTCTCTATATTGTGCAACGGTTCTTGGGCGTAGCTAAAAGCCAACAATAGCTTTAAAGTGTAATAACAAAGAAATTTAAGTGTATATAAAATATTACTTTATTGCTGCAGATGTGGAAGATGTGCATTGGTGGTTTCGAGGAAGGAGGGCAATACTGAAATCGGCGATTGATTCCTTCTTTCAGGTGACCGGTCAGCCCAAAGATATCTTTGAAATAGGGTGCGGTAATGGTGGCAACTTACCACTCCTAGCCAATTATGGGAAATTGTTTGCAGTTGAAATGAATGACGCTGCCCTTAAACGCTCTGCAAGTCGTGGGATTGCTCAAATAGAAAAGGGATACTTACCAGACAGCCTACCTTTTGACGACAAGGCGTTTGATCTTGTTGCAGCGTTTGATGTTATAGAGCATATAGATGATGACCTCAAATCTATTCAGGTAATACATGCCCGCCTTAACCCGAACGGGCTGCTTGTCTTAACTGTTCCAGCATATAACATGTTATGGAGTCCGCACGATGAACTAAGTCACCATAAGAGACGTTATACCAGTGCACAGATTATCTCTGTTATAGAGACAGCCGGCTTTAAAGTTTTGTACAAGAGTTATTTTAATACCCTATTGTTTCCATTAGCAGTTTTAAATATTCTATTATCCAGGATTTTCAAAAGTTATTCCTGTTTTGCTTTAAAATTACCTCCTTCTATAATTAATAGTATCTTTACAAGTGTTTTTTCATTTGAAAGCCGAATTCTCTCAAAGTTTTCTTTGCCTTTTGGGATGTCTATCGTAGTCTGTGCTCAGCGCAAATAGACAACCTGATGCACTTCGATCGTCAACTGCAACTATTCTTTTATTCCCTTAAAGCAGTGCCAATCCATATCTCTCAAAAAGAGCAGCTGCAACACTTACGTAATGTGAAGCACATAATAACTTCATGTCTGATAAAAATAAATCTGTAGCTGAGCATATTGACGATCGTAATTCTTGGTATGTGGGGGAACAAAAAGAACAACTCGCTGACTCTGGAACCAGAGAGATTGTTGAAAGGAGATGGGAAATAATTGAGCACGTCATTATCAAAAAAAATCGCTCCTTGAAAGACAGAACAAAAATCAGGGTACTGGACGCTGGATGTGGTGATGGAAATAATCTTTTCGGATTAAAAAAAATAGCTAAAAAATTGAATTTAGAATTAAGCCTCTTTGCTATTGATTATAATCCATTAAGGATAAAACGAGTTGTAGGTAATAAACTGTCCGAAAATATCTGTTGTGCAAGCCTGCTACAGCTGCCGTTCCAAGAGCAGTTGTTTGACGTGATCATATGCAATCATGTCCTTGAACATATACCAGAATTCATGGAAGCATTGGGCGAACTTCACCGAGTGCTTAAAAAAGATGGCTTATTACTTCTTGGAGTTCCAAATGAAGGTTGTTTTTTAGGCAGACTAAGAAACAACTACATTCAAAGATCAATTCTGAGACACACCGACCACGTAAACTTTTTTAATTCGAATACCCTGGTCGCTCGTGCGGTGGAGTCGGGATTCAAAGTCGATAAACTCTTCCGGTTTGGATTTTTTACACCATATACCTATCTTCACATGATGCTGATGAAAATAGGTTTTCTAAGACGGCTCCTCTTTTACATAGGAGAGGTATTCCCTTCACAATGCGGAGACCTTCAACTTATGCTACTTCGTGAGAAATGAGTGGTGGTAGCCTCTTTTAAAAAACCAATGAGTAATTGTTATATCTGGAATCCATCACAGAAGTTTTCAGATTGTGAAACATTTTGTTTTTCTGGAGCGAGAAAAAAAATCTCCTGGCCGAAAAATAATGGTTCATTATTAGGAGCCGTTGGGGTTTGGAATTTTTTACTACGCATCGGAATTCATGCTGAATTTATTACTGAAAAGAAGATATCATTACTACCACAAGATGGTCGGCTTTTTGTAGTCTTAGATGCTCCTCTGGTTGATATAGGAATCATTAGACAATTGCGAAAGCTGGTTGAGGATGACTATCAAGTAATCGCAAGTGGTTCTCCAGGGGTCTGGATGGTTCTTTTGCCGGAATTGTTTAAGGGGAAAACCGACAAGTTCGATAATCCCTATGCGGCGCTGGCTTATGGCTTCGAGGGGGAACCTGCAGAAATTATTGCACCGCCACTGTGGAATTTTTTTACTTTTCATGAAAATCCTGTTTCAGGAATAAAACAGTTGGGATGCTTGTTAGCTATTCAGGGGGAACGGCAAACACCTTCAAGGGCATTATTGTTCAAGCATTCTCAGTCGCCTGCTATTATCCAAAAAGACAACTTCATCTACTTAAATGGATCTCCTTTCCATTCATTTCAAGCCTGGCTGCAAGGACAAGAGGATTTGAATCCTTGGCTCCAATGGAGACACAGGTTGTTCTGGCTTGATGAAATGGCTGCCTATCTACGTTTTCTGCTGGTGGAAACAGGTGTACTCCCCAAATCCCTGCAAACAATTTTAGCGCCTGAGCTAGGGGAAACATGCATAGTGCTTAGGCATGATTTGGATGGCTCACGAGATGCTTCATATTTAAAAGCTGAAGAACATTACGGCATCCCTGGCGTCCATGGGGTACTCAGGGATTCTAATGCTAAATTCTGGGTTAAGATCTTAAATCAATTTCCGAAGCACGAGTCAGCCTTTCATTACAATACCGGGCGCTATTCAAGGAAACATAATTGGATAAGACAAAAGCTTGGATTATCCTCACTTTCATACAGACCTGATAGGCGTGATGTCAAAGGTAATGGCTTGTACAAACAAGTACAATGAGCCAAAACTCACAAAATAGGAATCTCTACCTTACATAGACATCTCTCTTTTATGTTCTACCCAGAATATGTCGATGCTTTGAATTATGTTTTTAAAATGGAATCCAATGTCCTTGGGGCAAGTTCTATGTTTCGATCTCAATGAGGGTTGCTTGATGGCGCGTTTAAGAAACAATTATATTCAACCATATATTGCACGTAAAACCGACCACACCCACTTTTTTACAGAGAAAACTTTTAAGAATATACTTATAGAAACTGGCTTTACATTACAATCCGTTAAATATGAAACTTTTTTCTTTCCCTGTTCATATTTAAATAATGTTTTTAGTGAGTTTTCAACAGGCCATTTGCTTATGTCGCTCCTCCGAAGAATTTTTCCCGGTCAGGCGGGCGGTCTAATCTTTGCGAGTATTAAGGCGAAAATGTCACCATCTCTCGTGCATATTGGCTTAGAAATTTAAGTTTATTCTATATAATAATCGATGATGCGACAACCAATTGTTTTTAAAAACAATAAAATTGAATTTTTCTGTCCTGATCCCGTATATAAATTCCATGGTGCCAATGGAATCTGCGAATGGCCTATTAAAAACGGTGTTGGTTTGGGGACCTGCGGCATTTGGAATTTTTTGTGGAGACTCGGATACCACCCAACATTATGCCGCCCTTATGAGTTGGCTTCAGATGTTGTTGATAACGTACTTTTTGCCCATGCTGATCATCTACTTGATGAACCCACCATATCTCACCTTTGCTGTTGGCTGAAAAAGGGTAAAACAATTGTCGCTTCTGGAACTATGTCGGCATGGCATCATTTTTTTGAGAAAGATTTAAAGTGGAAAGAGATTCACCTGGATAATCCGTATTCCGCATTAGCTTATCTCGTTCCAGATCATAAACCACAGCTAATGGCACCTCCTCAATGGAATTTTTTATTACTCAATCACAATGAATATTTTCATCTAAAAACATACGGAAATTTAGCAGAGATTCACGGAGAAAGGCAAACACCAGCACGAGCATTGATCACGAAGATTGAAAATGCACCAGCCATCATCAAGTATAAGAATTTTTATTATTTAAATGGTAATCCTTTTGCAGCGTTCCAGTCCTGGCTACAGGGTCAGGAGAATTTGAATCCATGGTTGGCATGGAGACATCGCTTATTCTGGTTAGACGAGTGGGTTTCATTTATGGCCACAGTTCTTTTTGACATAAATGCACTTTCTCGCGATATACCGAGACCTGGCATTAAGGGACTATCTGACACGACCATTGTTTTGAAGCATGATCTAGATAATTCAACGGACACATCATATTTATTTGAAGAAACAAAACAGGACTTGCGGGGAACTCATGCCGTTCTGAAAGATAAAAACACCTCCTTTTGGGTTAATACACTTAAGAATTATAGCGGCCATGAGATCGCTTTTCACTACAATACCAGTACCAGGAATTATGTAAATGAAGTAAAGCGGTTACTTTTACAGAAGGGACATGGGGCCATCATTCCCGCGACCCGCCAATTATCAGGAAAAGGTCTATTAAAGCAGGTAAGGTGGGCAAAACAGAAAGGCATTGGCATCAACACTCTACACCGACACGCAGCTTTCCTATTATACCCTGAATGGGTTGATGCCTTGAATGAGGTTTTCGAAAGTGAACCGGAAGTCTTAGGCAGCAATTCCCTTTTTCGCGCTCATGTTCTTCGATGGGGCATTGACGCTATCGATGGCAACTATGGTTACCTGGGCGAGTGGCCTGATTCTCAATTCCCATTATGGTATCCTTTCAAGATTTCCCATGCGGCAATGGGCGGGAAAATACTTAACGGCTGGGAATCTACAAGCATGATGGAAATAGAACCGTCCTTGTTGTCACAAATGCTTGATTATAAGATCAAAGAATTGCCTCAGCGT
>JAHIKR010000263.1 GCA_018897415.1 Pseudomonadota bacterium | reverse complement strand
GACTAAAAGCCATTATAACATATTGAGATTACGATCAAAGTTGGTAATAGTTATTTCTTATGATTTGAGAATTGAATTGAAGAAATACGGGCTAAAAGTGTCCATTCAGAACTAAATGGCCGGAAATGAGCCACTTATTTACTTACCTATTTTCCGGAAAGATGGATTATCGGCTATCTTCTTTTTAAGGGTGGATCTGAAGAATTCCTGTTAAAAACCCATTTTTCAAGAATGTCGAAAATAACCTCTTCTTCAACAGGCTTTGTAATATAGTCATTCATGCCGGATTCAAGACAAATTTTCCTGTCACCTTTGACCGCATGGGCGGTCATTGCAACAATTGGGATGCTTTCAAATCCTTTTTCCCTTATAGCTCTTGTTGCATTAAGCCCATTCATCTCAGGCATTGAAACATCCATGAAAATCAGGTCAAAATCATCTGGCGATGCAAAGTACTTTTCAACTGCCTCCCTGCCATTTGCGGCTATCTCTACCTTATGCCCCGCTTTGGTCAGGGTCACTATACTAAGCTTCTGGCTAATTGGATCATCTTCTGCCAAGAGAATACGCGCAGAACGCTTAGTCTCTTTATGGATTGGATCATGGGTAGTAATTTTGTCAAAAACCTGAATAAGCTTTTCTTTGGTGACAGGCTTGCTTAAAAAACCGTCGAATTCGGACAGTTCTGATTGTGGGATTTCGCTTTCAATATAAGAGGACAAAGCTATCAAAGGCAAATTCTGGCACTGGCTTGCAGAAGCATGAATCTGCTTTGCAAGTTCATGCCCGCTCATGCCTGGCATTTTGATATCGGTTACACATAGATCAAACGGTTCACCATCTTTTATGGCCTTTTGTAAGATAGGTATAACTTCTTTAACCTTTTGTAGAGAAATTACTCGTGCGCCAAGAGATTCCAAAGCATGCATTAATATATACAGACTTGCCTGGTCATCATCTACTATAAGAACCTTCCTGCCTGAGAGCGATATGGGGGCATGTTTTGCGGTTTCCTTGACCTCTGATTTTCCTATCCATGCAGTAAAGTGAAATATGCTGCCTTTACCGACTTCACTTTCCGCCCATACATCACCATGCATTAGATTTGATATCTGCCTGCATATAGACAGGCCCAAACCCGTACCACCATACTTTCTCGTATTTGAACTGTCTGCCTGATGAAAAGGCTTGAAGATAGTAGTCAATAAATCATGAGATATGCCGATGCCGGTGTCACGCACTTTAGCATGAAACTTTAACCGGTCATCCTTTTCTTCCTCAATGTCAAGAAAGAGTTCAATCTCTCCGGATTCTGTAAACTTGCAGGCATTGTTCATTAAATTGACAAGAACTTGCTGTATCTTGAACTTATCTCCTTTTATTTGCAATGGGATGCTGTCTGAAATACGGCTCAGTATCTCAACAGGCTTTGATTCAATCTTTGGGCGAATAATTTCACATACATCATTGGCAAGAGCTTTCAGATCAAAGTCGATCTCTTTTATCTCTAACTCTCCAGCTTCAATCCTGGAAAAATCAAGGATATCATTGATCAAGGCAAGCAGATTTTTGCTGCTTTGCTGAATTGTTCTTGCATAATCAAGCTGGTTTTCATCCAGGCTGGTTTTCATCAGTAAGCTGGTAAAACCAATGACCGCATTCAATGGCGTACGGATTTCATGACTCATGTTTGCAAGAAACCGACTCTTTGCCTGGGTTGCAATCTCGGCTTGTTTTGTCATCTCGTTGGCCCTGGCGACAGCTTTTTTAAGCTTTTTATTAGCCTTCTTCAATGCCTCCTCGGCTCGCTTGCGGTAGGTTATGTCTCTTGCAAATTCAACTGCACCTAATATATTTCCATGTCTGTCCATAATAGGATAGGCAAATATCTCGAAAATCCTGCCTCCGGTTAACTCTTCATCTTCAGGAGTGGAAGTCCGATATGCAGCAGATTTAGTTTTATATACCTCGGCGACAGCACAGCCAGGACAAACATTTTTTCGACCTTTAAAAACCTCAAAGCACTTACGACCAAGGACTGATTCCTTGCCAGATAAACCAAATGACTTAATGATGGAATCGTTTGCATCAGTTAAATTGAAATCAAGATCAACAACACTCATGTCTTCTTTAATAGCATTAAAGGCAGCTTGCAGCTTTAGATGAACTGATTGCAACTCATCATGCACCTGCTTGAGTTCAGAGATATCGGTTATCACTGCAAATGAACCCACAAAGTGATCATCTGCATCAAAAAACGGCGTTGCCGAAATTATTGTGCTGACCTTCTTACCGTTTTTGCCCTTCATCGCAATCTTGCATCGCCCTTTTTTAACTTCCCCACGTTTAGTTATCTGTTCCTTAAATACGTTTTGAGAACTTTCATCTATAAACTCTTCTACTGGATGACCTATGATTTCATCCTTAGAGTATCCCAGCATTTTACAAAGCGTATCATTTGCATAGATAAATATCCTTGCTTCATCGAGAACCCCAAGGCCTTCATTCATTGTCTCGACCAGCCTGCGGTATTTATTTTCGCTTTTCATCAAAGCTTTTTCAATATGTTTACGTTCCTCTATCTCAATTTTAAGCTCTTTATTTATTTTATCGAGCTTGTTGCGATATTCAAACAAAAAATCTGTAATAGCTGCTTGAAGTACTACACCAATAAAGGCATCGCCATTAAATACCGGCAATACATAATTTTGGCTCTCCTTCATTACTTTTAAAACCAATTCAATATCCTGCTCACAATCTATACGAGGTTTTTCATGCAGACAATCAATCACCAGATTATGCGGAGATTCAATGATGTCAAAAGGCGTGAGAATACCTATAAATGAGCTTTCATTCAATACGACCAGAAATGAATTATCTCTGAGACGCTTCTCAACAGAGTCAATCCCAGCATACGCATCTGTAGTTTCAAACGTTTTTTGAATATAGTGCTTTATTTTCATGATGACTAGTCTAATGGCTTCTCTATATTGTCAAAATAGATCTTTACGTTAAAACTTATCTTTACAATTTCACCACTTGTAATAAAAGGAAAAACCTTTTCCTTTTTTAAGGATATAACTATTAATAATTTTTGCAATAACTTTTACTCAAGTTTCGCGCCCTTCTACTTATCAAAGACCTGGAAGGTCATTCTGGGAGAAGGCCTTCTCGACTTGCTCATACAAAACGGATGCAATGACTTTGTCTTGAGAAATGAAGTCATAAAAGGAAATCTATTGATCCGCAGGGATACTGACCGGCATGCATCATTCTTCTCCTGAACGCTGCATATGTACGATGAGCAGATGATGAAGATGGAGATGGAAAGATTAAATATGTTTTTTACTCAAAAGACATTTTATTTCGTAATTTGTGGAGCATCTTGTTCCCTTTTTTTAAACTATATAATGCCTTTTTAATATATTTATATGAATTTTCCGATTGATCATGGTTAAGCAAAGCTATTTCTAACTTGCCTGAAACAGCAAAATTCACATTTGCCAGGTCGCGGACGCTCGAACCGACAATTTTTTTGATAGAATCTAAACGCTGTTCGGCGTTGTCGTGATCTTTCTTCATCCTGGCAAATAACTTTACATAGGCTATAATTAAATCCGCATTAAACGGCTTGACTATAAATCCCTCCGCACCGGACTCAATGGCCTTTTTATGAGAATAAGGATCTGAAAG
>JAHIKR010000262.1 GCA_018897415.1 Pseudomonadota bacterium | reverse complement strand
GCTTTTCTGAAACTTTCCGAATTTTAAAAAGTGTATCGCTTGTTCAATTGCCTGACGATTCTTCATGATGAATGGATGTGTTGCGTGAATAACAATATAATCCCTCATTCCTTCTACTTTTGCATTGTTCACCGAAACCTTACCATCATCAGTTCCAGGTATGATCAGAGATAAAAACGGGTTGATCGATCTGTCTCCGGTAATGATACCTAAATCAAAATCTACAGCCCCTAATTTTTTCGGCAGATTATCGTTGTCTGTGCCAAGTTGTTGGCCGGCTGGACCGTTTATCCATTTGAAGATGAAAGTTTGCCCTAGTTTATCAACCACCTCACTTCCCCTGTTCGGTGGGCTTAGCATCACAACGCGTCCTAGCTCAGGAAGCGCGTGGTGCTTTAGGTAATATCGAACTACAATACCCCCCATTGAATGAGTTACAAAGTGAATCTTTTTGGCACCATTATTTCGGCATCGTTCGATTGCTTTCGGAATTACCTCCCCAGCGAGTTCTTCAATTGTTTTCGAACGTGAGAGATAAGCTATATTTAATACGCTATATCCTTTGTCAGATAAATGGCTTTCAAGTTTCGCCATTGAGCTTTTTGATCGAGCCAGGCCGTGCAAAAGAACAACATATTCTGAGGAAGCGGTTTCACCAAAACCTTCACTTAAAAACAACATTATAAAGCTGATTATGGTGACAACTTGCTTCATCATTTGACACCATTTCCCCTTTCTCACTTTCACGAAAACAGTGACAGACGACGAGAATCTTAGGCTTAAAACTTATCCCAAGTAGGATGAAACGGTCTTCATTATCTGAGTCGTTCGGCATTTACATCGAGTGTAGTTTTGCCAGTGTGTCCCGCAGAATCAAGGCGGACCGGGAAAGGGATTTGCGTTCTTCCTCTGACAGTTCGCATTCCACAATCCGTTCAACCCCTGCTTGAGAAACCACTGCAGGCACGCTCAAACATACGTCGTCAACACCGTATTCGCCGGTCAGAAGCGTTGATACTGTCAGAACAGTTTTCTGGTTTCGGAGAACAGCTCCGACAATTCGGACGAGGGCCAATCCGATTGCGAAATACGTAGCTCCTTTGTAATCAATAATGTGGTAGGCGGAACTCCTCACCTCCTCAACCAAGCGAGCCCGTTCGGCTTTCCAATCGCCACATTTCACGCAGACGGGGCAATACTTATTGATGGACATGCCCGCAATGTTGGTTAGCGACCAAGCCGCGAACTCACTGTCACCATGTTCACCCAGGATATAGGCGTGGACATTGTGCACGTCGATACCACAGCACTGACTCAAGAGATACCTGAAACGGGCACTGTCCAAGACTGTGCCTGAGCCAAGCACGCGACCTCGATCCCATTCTGTCCGCTTGAGAGCAATGTGCGTAAGAACATCAACTGGATTGCTGACCACAACTATAACGGCGGTGGAGTTCCTGCTGACAATATCATCCACAATGCTTTCTACTATTGCAGCATTTCTCTGAAGGAGATCGAGACGCGATTCGTTGGGTTGTTGCTTGGCGCCCGCTGTGATGACGATGACTTGTGCATCTGCGAAATCATCAGCTTCGCCGGCCCGTATCTTCACTGGTGGAAAGAACGGAAAGCCATGAGCAAGATCCAGCACTTGCCCTTGTGCTAGTTCACGGTTATGGTCAATCAGTATGATTTCATCGGATATCCCGCTTTGGGCAAGCGCATAAGCAAACGTTGCACCAACGGCACCTGCACCAACTATAACTACCTTTCTTGCTCCCCATGCCTCTGAATTCATTTTCTTGTTGTCCTCTTCATTGTGCCGAACATAAGAGCTAACCAGCGGCGGGTTAATAGCCTATGCCTTAGGAAAAGCTCAAAATGACATTAAATGCAATGCTGTTCAAAACGCCACGGTACTAGCCGTCTGAGTTAAGCGCCTGGTTAGGGCCTGCCGTTAATTATGAGATTTATCAAATGATTCTAAATATTTTATCCTGCGAGAAAGTTATAATCCAAATTCCTTTATCAAATGGATTTCTCTCAGTGCTAAAGCATTTTTTGATTTGATCACTCACCATATCCCAATCCCATCCCATCGGCGAAGCATCTCTAATAACAAGGGCAACATTTGAACCATAATCTTTGTTCAATTTGGAGTTGATTCTGCTGACTATCATTTCTGTGACATTACCTTGGAAACAACTTGCCCTCTCTAATGGGTTTGCTTTCCCAGCATTAACATCAGCAAGATGCTTTTTCAATGCCTCCGAACTTTTGTGATCAGACCTACCAAGAACGGCTTGAATGTCTTTTGGCCTATTCTCGGTTAGAGTGATCTCAAAATTGAATGTGTTTCCTTTTGAATCTTGGCAACGAATATCTGGAGCATCAGAGTATTCAACAATTGAAAAGGAGGTCCCCATTTCAGAATTGTATAATTTGATAAATGCATCAGCGGTCGCTTTTTCAATAGCTTCTTTTTCGTTCAAAGAGATACCTCCAATATTTTACTGCCTAACCCCCAAACGCCGCAGTTAGCTGTCGGCTGTAAGAGCCTTGTTAGAGCTATTTCCTTTCCACAGTGTTAAGGAAGTATATGGTTTTGTCGGACGGAAAATTGGCGGCTTCCTCGCTGATTAGAAGTGAAAGAATAGAAACATTGCCAATCACTAACTTGCCAAACAACTTAATGTCGAACCCTCCGGCCTTCCTAACGCCCGCATAAGTTCCCACAACGCCCAGATTGCTTTTTTCTATAGTAATTTCTGGATTTTGCACTCCAGCGAGTCGAGCCTGGTTTTCAAGCACAGATCGAAATGCCGCAATGGTTTCGTTGGGGTCCGATAGCGGCAGGCATTCAGCTCGCATGAAGGGGCTTTCGCCGTCATACACGCTCTGCACGATCAAGCTTTCTATGCCATTGGCAAACGCACGTTTCTGTTGTGTCTTAGTAGGAAAGAAAACTCGGAATTCACAGCCTGAAAACGTCGTTGGCTCGGAATATGTAATTGGTGAGCCACCAATAGCAGTGCTGCTTACCATCAAGAGCAGCCACATCGACGCAATAAGTAGAACTATATTCTTCATTTTGACTTCTCCCCCCCTTTCTTTCTACCCATTGGCAAAGATGCAAGGTAGACCAGAATGCCGATGATAAGCACCGAGACAGCTATAAGTGAAATCATATCAGTCGCTCCAGACCCACCTACAACGCCTGCCAAGGTAGCCACCACCCATAGAACCCCAAACAACAGCCACATTGGAAACTTCATATTGTGGCCGAATCTCTTTAGGCCCGTTAGGAAAGCAGCGAGGCCGATCCAAGCTGCTATCGCAGTTACTATGCCGCTGCTGGCATAAAACACTAACCGCTCAAACATCCTTGTTCTCCTTTTGTAGCCCCCTAACCAAGCTCACTAGCGGGGATGGAGCACGAGCGAAATCCCCGTCCAGTGCAGCGAATTAGATGCTCACTTGTATTGTTCCTGAATGACAAAAGAATTGGCAATCATTTTAAAAAGTGGTTCAAAGCGACTAAATTTTTCTTGCAGATTAGACTCTTTACCTGGAGTAACAGAAATCATACATTGAATGAATATCATTTTATTTCCACGTATTGTAATGAAGTGTAAATTTCTCATTGTCAAAGTCAGATCGAGTCTTTGCACCGATTGATCAAAAAGGATCATAGCACCTTTATGATTATCTAGAACGATAGGTTTCGCAGAAATGAACTTTCCACCATCAGGAACCATCCCTCTCAATTCACTTTCAACGAAGAACTCATCTAAATCCTTCTGGGTCAGTGTATAACCAGGAGGTAAGGGAATGTCTTTCACCATAATCAAAAACATTTCCAAACCCCTTCCATTTTTACTTGTAAATTTTTGGATAATATTTGGCCTTTCTCCTTCTTTAGGTCGCCAGCTAATAGGATAACGAATCTGAAAATCAACACCCTTTGCTTTTGGATGACCTTTTGTTCGAAAAATACGGTTATATCCCTTAGTAAATTCTTCCGCCGGACGGTCTTTAAATTGATAAGTAAGCAATGTTTCCAGAATAGGAGAGGGTACGTTCCCTTTAGCTCTTGATTCTACTTTGTCAAGAAACTGTGCTGCGATGTCTTGATTTAACTGTTGAGAAGAGAGAGTAGATTTGAGTTTTTTCTCCATCATTGCTATAGACTCAGAATATTTATCCTTAAGCATGTCTTGCAAAGCTTTTTTGATATTCTCTTCAGCAATGCCAAATGCTGCTTTGAATTCAAGGTTTGCCTTTTGTGCCCGTAACTCTATATATGGATATTCATCCTTTATGCGATTAAGGCTAAAGCGTTGTCCCATGATAAAGCCCAACGTTTTGCTCAAATCGACGTGAAGCGGTTCTTGAATTGTCTGGCCAGACACGGATTGAACAGAGAAAAAAGTAAATAACACGACGATACTTATAAAAGATAAACAAAAAGTTTTCATTCGGCATTTCCCTTTCGCATCTAACCCCCAAACCCCGCAGTTATGTTTAGATTTGTTTTTATCATTTTAAATTGAGGCCTTAGATCTTAGTATAATCCGTTGTGAAATTGTTAGATTGATGACAATTGAAACTAAATAATTTGCTGCCAGATAAGTCAGTTATGAATCCATTTAATTTTATAGCCGGTAGATATTCCTCAAAAAGTACACAGGCTTCATTTGTTCCTTCTGCTAATAATGACTTGAGATCATCTTTAAATCTTTCTTCTATCGATTTTTTTTGATCATCTTGGAATTTAATATGATGCCATTGAAAAGATATTTTCATATTTTCCCTCCTTTTAACACCGCGATAACCTGGACAAAAAGCGCCAGCTTTTTGGATCAGAGTTAATCTGCATGTTGGCCATTTTTAGACGTTCTGCCTTAGTTGTTTATAAAAATTTCCGACAGTGTTAATTGATTTTTCAATAAAAGGCAAAACAGATTTACCATTCTCTTTGAAATGAAAGTCAACCCATATAACCACTTCTGTTTTAATTTGATTACTCGGAATTGGCATTTGGGTACTTGGGTCAATAGGTACCCGCATAACGGAAACACCTTTCCTGAAGGTAACTCCCGGACCCCACGAAACTGAGCCTTTCCCTTTTGGTGAAGATACAGTTACACGTTTTGACTCTGTGCGTGTTTGTTCTTCGAGGTCTTGATGTTTATTGTTGTTATTGAGCCGGTTGAATTGCCTTAACCATTCATCGTGATATGGTTGAATTGACTCCAGAATATTGTAAACGTCTGGTCGCCTTGTTTGGAGATCAGGAAAGTCTTTGTTTATTACTTGATCGAATTCTTTTTTGGACTGTCGTATGGGGAAATATAGCCTCGACGGCTGTTTCGGCCCGATGCAGGCTTCGAAAATATCATGGGCCATGTAATCAAGGCATGAACGCAAATTTTCAAAAATATTCTTGATGTCAATCCTAAGCTCTTCTGATATGGACTTTTGATCGAGTGACGCCTGATAGTCCGCTTTAAGTGCCTCAAAACTTTTTCTGGACTTTGTTATCAGAGCTTCAATACTCTTACCACGATTCATTGCATTCTCCTTGCATGGCCAACCATTAAATGTTAAGAAATAAATCAGTGATATTTGATATTAACAGGTCGTTTCTTGATTGTTGTAATCTATTAATATTACATTGTTTTTAATGAAAAGGCAAGAATTATAAATGTGGGAGGAGGCGTAATGGTGTCAGGCGTAACGGTGTCAACTGCACTGACGGGTTATGCGATTACTGACAGTAAACTGTCGGATTCAGTCACTCGTTGCTAGTTAGCGTAGGATCGATGTCTTCAACTGGATCGAACGTATGGTTCAACCATTTCCCTGGCTGCTTCTCGATCTGATGGAGTTCCTCCCGCCTATCGGGAATCATCTTCTTCCAGTCTGCACTAGTTGCCTCCGGCTCAAGTTCATTATAGAAGCTCCGTGCCTGCCTCGCGGACAACCGAACGAACCAAGTCTGCAACTTGAAAAACAACCAAAGTGATGTACCAACCACAACAACAATTCCAAGAACCGCATTTGTTAGTGTTATAGGTGGTAGTACCTGAGAAATTGCTTGCAGCACAAAGCCAAAGCCTATAATCACCGCACCAGCGCGGGCCTCGTAACTCTGCACGAGCCAGGAAAGCAACAAATCGCGTGCACCGCGAGTGATATAAAAATCCCAACGGCCAAAATTTTTTAACTCGCGGAAGACGTCTGAGGGTCGCTTCATAACAAAACTTCGAGCTATAATGACTGCGCCAAGAACATCTATGATCATTCCGCTTATGGCTACAAATTTAGCAAGTGTCACGATCTTTCTCTCTATTATATGGGTTGCTCATGACTATTGGATCTCAGTAACTTTTAATAACGCATCGTTAGGGGGGTGAGGGGCGCGCCTAAAACCTTGCCCACCAAGCCGACGCGGACGTTCGCGTCCCTCTCCACCCCTTTGTTCGGCAGTAAATCATAAAATTCTTCTGGGTTGCTAACTGCTACTTTTCTTGTCAACAAAAGCTCCAACATACAATATTAGTGTGGGGAGGTAAAAGAGCCATCCAGTTATGCTGGCGGCTGGAAATAACATAAGGACAGGGGCAACGACCGAACTAATTTTTATAAATTTTTTATGAATACAATTTCTTCTCTCGGCAATAATCCATGGTCCAGCAAAATAACCAATGATAACCAATAACATCGTTGTTGTGATTAAAGTATTCATAAAATCCCCAAATGTTTTACCTTCGGGTGATGTTTTGCTAGGTGGCAATATTGATTAGCAATGAGAACCTACCCCTGCAATTGAATTGCTGAAACCTCAGTGACATTCTACTGTAATTATCGTTCGCCCTAGGCCTGAGTTGCCTTTGAATAACTCCATAGTAGCCATGCAGTTATTCTCAATGTCATATTTGTCAGTTCCGATTTGCTTATAATATTTTGACATAACATCACGATGCCAATTATGTACTTCTTTCGAATCTTGGAACGTAAGGAGCGGGCCTAAGTACCTTCCTTCTTTGGCTTTATGACCAACAAATGAAAAGATAACGCGATGCATTTCTCTGCCTTTGCTATCATTTAGTGTCCATCCTGTTTTTCCACCAGAATAGCGATCTGTTTTATAACCGGTGGCACCCTTTTTACGAGCTTGATTAATCATTTCTTCTATATCACTAGGAGAGGATTGCTTAATAAGAACGCTCTTTACCTGATATATTGTGTTTAAGATTACTGTCGCCACTGGGTCTGTTTGGTCGTCTGCGAGGGTTGTAGTATGAAAAAGCATTGAGAAAATATACAGCGGAACAATTATGAAAAGTGGTTTTAGACTTTGCATGTTTTTCTCCATCGTGCCGAACATAGAATTGAGCTGCGGCGGGTCGAAGCCACGACCGCTCACAATGATCAAAAAATTAATATAAAAGTAAAGCCATTCAAGTCGCCACGGCTTTTAGCCGTCAGACTCATATGGGTTATTTTAATTCTTTTTCATACTCACTGATTGCATCATTAAACAGTTTTATAATTGGTTCTATTTCCTCAAGTGTTGCTTTTTCTGTATGTTTTAATTCGTCCTTGGGAATTGCTCTTAGTTCATCAAACTTCTTCAATCCTTTACGACACCAGTCAATACCTTGGTCATATTTCTCAAGAATTCCGCCTCGCAAAAATGCAATCTGATAATAAGCACTAATAAAAAACTCAGTTAACTTGATACAGGACTCATATGATAATTGTGAATTCTTCAATAAAACAGCTAATTCTTTTTGGTTAGGAGGAACCTTCTTTATTTCTTCAATCAACCGATCCCTAAAAGAACAACCATTATTGTAAAGAGTTAAGGAAAATTGGTAGAGTAGTAAATCGATATCACTAATTATTTCTCTCAATGCAATATAATTATTTTGAATTAAATTACAGTTTTCAGACACATCGATAAAAGCTTCGAATGCTAATTTATCATCAATAAATTTATCTATTATAGCTTCGATAACTACATTATCTAATTTATTCCAATGGTTATGTCTTCTAAACCAAGATTTAAATTCTTCTTTTGTCTTATTTTTGTAAAAAGGTTTTTTAAAAATACCCATATTGTTGCTCCCCAATTAATTTTCGCACAACCATTAAATGTTAAGAAACAAATCAGTGATATTTGATATTAACAGGTCGTTTCTTGATTGTTGTAATGTATTAATATTACATTGCTTTTAATGAAAAGGCAAGAATTATATAATTCTAAGCGAGATAGGGGAAGCGGAAATATTGGAGCTGCAAATGTGGGAGAATATAATGCCCGGCTTTCTTATTGAATCATCCCCTTATGACCATCCACCATGCCATTTAGGTTTTCTTAAGCCCTGTTTTTGTGAATGCCTTTCTGAACCATTTCTATAACATTGTCTTTCAAATACAATCCGGCTGCTTTCAGGGCTTCCACAGATTTTTGAAATGACTCTACTTTACCTTGTTTTGCTGCTCTTGCAATTATACTCAGCGTGCCATAAGCTTTGATGCCTATGGCAAAGGCGGCTCGCCTTGCGACCCGATCATCCATTAGGACTACACAATGCCGTTGCAACCGAGCATACTCAATTACTTCTGATTCTCCTCGCCCCAATTGCCAACTCCCTATCGGCGACAGGGGCGGATCAATCCGAACATGTTTCAGCCATTCTATTTTGGAGATTAACCTCCGCAT
>JAHIKR010000261.1 GCA_018897415.1 Pseudomonadota bacterium | reverse complement strand
TTATGCTTGTAAAGGGCCATCTCAATGGTTGTGTATAATTCTCTCTCTTGAAAAGGCTTGAGTATATAACCATATGGCTCAGTTATCTTTGCTCGCTGTAATGTTGTATCATCAGAATAGGCGGTGAGATAGACTACAGGAATATCAAAACGATCACGAATGTGCTCAGCCGCTTTCACGCCGTCCATATCCCCTTCAAGCACAATATCCATCAGCACCAAATCCGGATGCATTTCCATTGCTTTTTCAATGGCTTCCTCTCCGGATGAGGCGATACCAATAACAGAATATCCCAAAAAACTTAATATATTCTTTATATCCTTGGCTATGATGCCTTCATCTTCAACAACCAGGATTCGTGTATCCGACATCTTTCTGGCTCCCTTGCCTTACAACCCAAGTTCCGCACCCTTGCTTCCTGTCAATGCCAAGGGAAGGTAATCTTAAACTCTGTTCCACCACTTCTACTAAACTCAATGGTACCATTAAGCTGTTTTACTAAAGTCGTTACTAATTCCAAACCCAATGTTTCTGTGCTACGAAAGTCCAAATCCTCTGGAAAGCTGACACCACTATCACTGACAATTAATGTAAACATATTACCTTGCTGTGCGTTTTGAACAGGCAAGTCCTTTGCCGTATGAAGTTCGACGCGTATTTTACCCTTAGCTCCCCCCGGAAAAGCATGTTTCAGACAATTTGAAACAAGCTCATTTATAATCAAACCGCAAGGTATGGCAATATCAATACTCAGAAAGACATCATCAACACTTACGTCCAAAGTAATGGCATCTGGATAGATCGCATACGAACTTAGCAAATGGGTTACAAGCTTTTTGGTGTATTCAGCAAAGTCAATCTTTGCCAGGTCCTTTGATTGATAAAGTCTTTCATGGATTAACGCCATTGATCTTACACGACTTTGGCTTTCCTTGAATATTTCGATATCATGTTTGTCCCTGATATGTGCGGCTTGAAGCCTGAACAGACTGGAAATAATCTGTAAATTGTTTTTAACCCGATGATGAATTTCCCTAAGGAGTACCTCTTTCTCGCTAAGGGATTCCTTGATTTGCTCTTCTGTCTTTTTCATCTGATCTAATAGCCGGGCGTTTTCCAGAGAGATGGCCGCTTGTGAGGCCAAGAGTTCGGTCATCTTTGCCTTTTCCGAGGTGAAAACCAGATCAGACAAGCGGTTTTCGAGATATAGAATCCCGATTAAACTGGACTGCTTGATCAAGGGAAGACAAAGTACAGAGCGAAGCTGCAGGGCCTGGACCTCTGGATTGTCCTTAAATTCACCTTCTTCCGAAGCATTGGCCAGAATTACTGTTTCCCATGTCCGATAAACATAGCGAACGATAGCCTTACAAATATTTCTTGTATCCTCAAGGTCTTGCTTAACGGTTCGGACCATATCTTTTTCGGTGATGCGGCTTTCAGCACGAACAAAAAGATTGCCATTTTCTTCTATTAGAAGATACCCTTGCTGTGCTCCAGAGGCTTCTAAAACTACGTCCATAATCTTTTTTAAAAGGATATCGATTTCCATCTCCGCTGAAATGGCAAAAGAGGATTTCATCAGGTAGTCGACATCAAGACTTGGAAGAATATAGCTGACCGGCTCCACTTCTTCCGGCATGTAAGCGATGGCTTCTTCCTCAAAATACTCCGGATATTTCTCTATCAGATAGATTTCTTTACGTTCAGCATGGCAATTTTTATACAGACGCACTGCTTCAACAAAACAAGCTCTCTCCGTGCCTATACCGGCGTTTTTGATAAGCTCAGCCCTGCATTCATTAAGGTGAGCTTCCAGCAGAGTAAATCGATGTTTATGGGCAGCAGCTATAGCATCAAAATAGAGACTCCTGGCTTTTCTGAAATCTCCGGCAACTTTTTCTAATTCCGCATAGATAAAAGATAGATATGGTTTAAGTACCGGTCCGAATTGAGCCCAGGTTTCAATCTTTTTGATGAGAGGTTTAATGTAAGATAATAATTTTTCTTTACTTTTGTAGACTTTTCCCCTTTCATACAAACGAATGGCATTCAGCACCTGAAAGACATACCACTGTCTCTTCAGCACATTGTCGGTAAGCCCTCTCAGATACTCTCTGACTTTAAATAAATACTCTTCAGCCTCTTCATGCTCCCCGAAATAATAAGAGGTCAAAGCCATGTGGACATAATAGCTCCCTGTGGCAGCAATATGATTATCTCTATCCCATTTTTCTATCTTTTCCTCCATGGGGACAGGTGTATAATTTTTTTTCATTGGCTCAATCCAGCCGGCATGCATTGCTTCGGCCAGAGCAACTGAAAAGGATAAATGGTATTTCTGAGAAAACTGCAAACATTCCCTGGCGTATTCCTCGATGACAAGCAGGTTGGCCCCTTGCACCTGAAGGTTCCACATCAAGGGCCCGTACGAAAGCCCTGCATTATAAAGATCACCGCAGTTTCTTCCACACTGGATTGCTTTCAGGCAATATTTAACCACTTCTTCGGGATGACTCCTCGAATGCATGTTGCACCAGACAACTCCATTCATCCCCCGAGTAGCCCCAAAGGTGTTAGGATACCTTTCAGATAAATTACGAGCAAGGTCTTCATATCGAAAGGCCTGCTCAAATTCTCCCTGCTCCCCAAGGTAGAGCCCCATGATAGAAAAAGAGTAGATCACAGACTCATCCATGCCGCCCTCCAGGCAGTGCTGGGTTGACTGCACTGACGAAAGATAGAGCTGTGGCACCAGGCCGGACATATATAAGTCCGGAATAAGTTCACTATAGAAGGATAGTTCGATTTTGCTCTTCCTTTCTGTGGTAAAAGGCATATTAAGGATGGTATCCCAAATATCAAAATCTTTAGAGCTGATCTCATTCATCAATTGCTCTCGTTTTTTCTCTGCAAGCTCAGGATCATCCGGGATCGATTTCCCAAAAAAGGCCAATCCCCGGTTAGCAGTCTCAATTGCCTTTATAAAATTGCCGATGGATGAGAGCGAGGTAGTCTGTTCGGCCAGGGCTTCCGCCTTATCAAGATCAGTTTTGGCATGGTCAACTAATTGATTGAGCAGTTTTTCCGAAATCTCATATTCCCCGCACATCAACTCGGTCTTTGCCAGTTTCTGGAAGACCTTAAATGTTCTGTCGTATTGCACATCCCAGGAGTCTTCCGGTAATAGCTCAAGGCTTTGTCGAAAATACTCATTGGCTGCTTCTGTTGCCAGCGAATCCAGCGCCTTGTTACCAGCATGATAGTTGATATCAGATAACTGGTAGGCAACATTTCTGTTTAAGACACTTTCTTTTCCTAAGTGCAGGTGAGAGACAATGGTAAAGAGGTTGTCCAATTTTTCCAAATCAGATCCTTTGGGCACAGCAGAAAGGAGGTGGTTTCCGATCTGCCAATGTATCTGCTGCCGCCTTTCAGGTTTTATCAGCGTTAGGGTTGCCTCCTGTACCCGGTCATGAACAAATTGCAGTTGATCTTTGCTTTCTATTAAAAGTCCCTGACTTAAAGCTGGCTTTAATTTTTCAAATGTTTTAAGCAATGTAATTTCTCTTGTCAGAGCAAGTTCATCAGGTATGAAAAGGTTTCCCATGCAGGCGCAGTATTCGAGCAGGTCAAAAGTATCAGAAGGCAGTTTTTGAATCCTTGAGCTAAAAAGCGCCACCACCGTGGACGGCATGTCAGACTCCCTGATCCTATCCATATCCCATTGCCATTGCATATTATCAGCTAAAATGAGCAAATCTTCGTTATATAGATAGGACAGCATCTCGCTCACAAACAAAGGGTTACCTTCGGTGAGGTCAGCTATAAAACCGGCTAAGACCTCGACTTGCGAAAGGGGTGAATCAAGGATATAGGAGACCATCTCATGGCAGTGCTCGGGTTTAAGTGGTTCTAATCTGATTTCTTTCAGTGGGTGACCATATTCCTTGATATTTTGTAGCAACTTTGTCAGGGGATGGCTTGAATCCACTTCATTGTGGCGATAGGCTCCTATAAAAAAAAGGTATCGATGTTCCTTATAGTTGTCAAATATGTTGGCAAGAAAATCAAAGGAGGCAATATCACACCACTGAAGATCGTCGATGAAAAGCACAAGTGGATGTTCCTCTCCGGCCAGACAAGTCAAAAAATGGCCAAAGACATCATGGAAACGGTTTCTGGATTCCACAGGAGGAAGGGGTTTAACTTCTGGTTGAGAGCCGATCAGGATTTCCAGTTCCGGTATCACATCAATGACTACCTTGCCATTGTTTCCGACTGCTTTTATAATTTTTTGTTTCCAGAGAGCAACTCTTTCATTACTTTCCGTCAAAAAAGTTCTCACCAGATTTCTCAGGGCCTGGATAAGGGAGCTATATGGAATGTTTTTTTGATAAACATCGAACTTTCCTGAGGTAAAATAACCTCTGTGTTCCACGATCGGTTTTTGGAGCTCTTGAATCAACCGGGTTTTACCAATGCCTGGAAGCCCGGAGATAAATAGGGAGTTAAAAGAACCTTGAGCTGCTTTATTATATTCCTTAAGTATAATTTCAGCTTCTATATCGCGTCCCACCATCTTGGAAATGAAGGTGACTCGATGGGTACGATCATAAATTCCCAAAGGAAATTCGATGATCGCACTTTTTTTTGCATATTCATCCCGACAGCGTATGAGATCGGCAAGAAGTCCGGTGACACTCTGGTAACGTTTTTCAGGCTGTTTGAGCATTTGTTTGGCTATGATTTTACCTACAATAGAAGGAATAACCGGATTTAACTCGTGGACGGGCGGTGCTTCTTCCGCAAGGTGAGAATGTATTAATTCAAGGGGATCGGCAGAGAAAAAAGGAAGTTGTCCCGTCAGTAATTTATAGCAGGTAATCCCAAGCGAATAGATGTCACTGGGGAAACCGACTCTATGGTTGATTCGGCCAGTTTGTTCGGGAGAAGTGTAGGCAAGAGTATTCTCAACAAAATCGCGGTCATAAATGAAATGACTTATATCTCTTACATCTATAGGGCTAATAAAATCAATTAACCGGATATCAAGAGTCTCCGGCTGAATTAATATATTATGCGGTTTGATGCCGCCGTGAACAATCCCTGCTTCATGAGCCTTATTGAGAGCTTCTGCTATCCTGCAAGTTATGGTGAAAAAATCATTTAAGTTGATTCTTTTTTGTTTCTTGGACCAATTGTCAAGAGTTGTCCCATGGAAATAGTCATTGGTGAAAAACTGAATGTCTCTTCTCACCTCAAAGGATAAAGGCGTTATCAGGCGGATATCGTGTAAAATCTTAAAATGCTCAATCTTCTGTCGAAAGTGTCTTTTTTGACCCTCTGATATGGATGATGCTTTCAGGATCTTAATAGTCAATGGTTGGTTAGGTTTTTTTTTATGAAAACCTTTATAAACGATTGATTGGGGACCCTCGCCCAACTTTTCAACAATATTATAATTCGGAATTGTTGTCTTAAATTTGTCCATAATTAAAGATCTTTCTTATATAGTGTCTGAACGAAAACTATCCAAAGTTGTCATTTCGAGCGAAGCGAGAAATCTTATGGTATTGACAATAGGTGCGTTAAAAGATTTCTCCCTGCGGTCGAAATGACAAAAACAGGGGTTTTCATTCAGGCACTATGAGTGCATAACTTATATTATATATCACTTACTATTTATAATTGGATATCGCTGGAAATATGAAATTCTTGTGGAGATTTTTATGATTCATTTGTAGCGATAACGCTATATGTCAAGATGGTTGTTGAAATTCAAAAAGATAATCGGACTAGGAGATAAGAATCTAAATAGAAGATGGTTTTGGGTAATAAGGAATGAATCAGCTAACAATACCTTTTTCAAGAGCAAACCGGATAAGATCTCCTGTGGTCTTCAGCCCCAACTTTTCCAGAAGACGGCTGCGGTAAGTGCTGGCCGTGCTTTCACTGATACACATACAACTGGCGCTCTCACGTATGCTCTTGCCGGCACCTATGTGGCGGAGAAGCTCGAATTCTCGGGTGGAGAGGGAATCGAGTTCCACTTTGTCTTTACTTCCTCTTCTCAAACGGGCGGTCAGCTTTTCCAAAATCGTGGGTGAGATGGGTATTTTCCCGGCGTTTACATCACGAATCGCTGTTATGAGTTGGTCTGCCGCTTCTTCTTTGAGCAAGAAACCATGAGCTCCGGCCTCAAGGATTCTGATAGCAAACTGGATATTGTCGTGCACCGTGAGTATCAGAACCTTTGTTTTAGGCAGGAGAGCCAGGATCCGCTGCGTAGCAACCAGGCCGTCGAGTTTGGGCATTGTATAGTCCAGAACCGCAACATCAGGTTCTGTCTTCTTGGCAAGGCTCAAAGCTGTAAGCCCATTATCTGCCTGGCCAACCACAGTGATGTCATCGGTATCTTCCAAAACTCTACAAAGTCCATCACGTACCATAGCGTGATCATCAGCTATCAGGACCCTGATCTTTTTCTTCATGGAAAAACTCCGATCTATAGAGGCTATGTTACCAATTTTCTTGAAGATAGGGGGAATTCAGCACAAATGCTCGAGCCTCGACCATGTGCAGACTCTATTTTGAAAACACCCCCCAAACACTCCACTCTCTCCTTCATTCCCAGAAGTCCAAGGCCTTTATCCATGGGCAATGATTCCGGATTAAATCCCTGGCCATCGTCTTTTATTGAAATCGATATGGTCTGGGAATCAGACTGCAGCTTAACGATTACCTGTTTGGCAGCAGCGTACTTAATTATGTTGGTCGTGGCCTCCTGTAATATCCGGTAAATGGCTATGCTGACAGATTCCGGGATATTATTATAATCCACTTGCATCTCTTCAATAATCTTTAAGCCCGTTTGTTCCTCCATTTCTTCTAAAAAGGAGATTACCGCTGCTTTGAGTCCCAGTTGGTCCAATACTCCAGGCCTTAAGATAGCGGAAAGACTTCGCACTCGCTGAAGAGCTTCCTGGATACTAACCTGCATACTCTCCAGAAACCTGTAACAGCCTGAGGATATAAGGATTTCCTGTTTTCCCGCCCGCGAAATGTCAAGTAAAACTGCGGTGAGTATCTGGCCAAGGTCATCGTGCAGCTCCCGTGAGATTCTTTTGCGCTCTTGTTCCTGTGCGCTTAGAATGCTGGAAGACAGGTTACGTAACTGCTTCTCTGATTTCAGGAGAGAGTCCTGCATAAGCTTTGTCTCGGTGATATCGCGGAAAACCAGAACCATACCAATGATTCTTCCTTTATCATCTTTGATAGGTGCGCTGCTGTCATCAATAGGCCTTTTTGTTCCGTCTTTGGCTATCAACACCGTATGGTTTACCAGCCCGACAACAACGCCTTCTCTGAGTGCCCTTACGACTGGATCTTCGGCCCGCTCACCGGTTTCTTCATTTACAATTTTGAAAACATCTTTAAGAGGCTTACCTACAGCTTCTTCCTGCCTCCAGCCTGTCAAAGCCTCGGCTACCGGATTCATAAATGTTATTAATTTACTATTATCAGTGGCAATCACTGCATCACCTATGCTTTTGAGTGTGGTAGCAAGCCACTGTTCGCTTTCTTTTAATTTCCTTTCTATTTTATGCTTGTAAAGGGCCATCTCAATGGTTGTGTATAATTCTCTCTCTTGAAAAGGCTTGAGTATATAACCATATGGCTCAGTTATCTTTGCTCGCTGTAATGTTGTATCATCAGAATAGGCGGTGAGATAGACTACAGGA
>JAHIKR010000260.1 GCA_018897415.1 Pseudomonadota bacterium | reverse complement strand
ATGGCTGGTTGTCTATTTGGAAGTGGCGCAGTTCTTACAATTGCTCTACTTATCGGTATTAAGCCAGAATTCGGCTAACAAGGCGCTGCACCTGACCGCTATTCCGCTGCGCTCCATAGCGGCAGGTGAGCTTGGTCGTTATATTTTTGAACTCATTGATTAATTACCAAAATTACTAGAAATAGATTCTCTTAGGAGGAAAAATCAGATGAAGACATTTAATGTAATAATTGAACGAGACACGGAGGGTTTTTATGTTGGTACTGTTCCGGAGTTAAAGGGATGTCATACACAAGCAAAATCCTTGGATGTATTATTAGAGCGCATTAAGGAAGCTATTGAATTGTGTGCTGAAGTTGAGGAGGTTCCAATTACTACAGAATTTGTCGGTCTTCAAAGAATAGCGGTGCAAGTATGACTCAATTTCCTTCATTGAAAGGCAAGCAAATTATTAAAGTTCTCAAAAAGGCTAATTTTGAAGTCATTCGAGTTAAAGGCAGTCATCATTTTCTCAAACACTCCGATGGCCGTTGTACTGTTGTTCCTGCTCATCCCGGTGAAACAATTGGGCCTGGACTATTCTTAAAAATTCTTCGGATTGTGAATTTACACGTGATGACTTCTTGAAATTACAGTAAAAAATATAATCGGGTAAGGGGGAGTTTTTCTCTCCCAACACCACATAGCAAGCGGGTCAAATCTATGTTTGACCCTTGGGGATAAAAGATAAGAATAGAATGTAGAATTGACGCTATTATCAAGGAGTTTCGAGGCTTAAAAAATGTGACAAAAAAATTAATAAACAGATAGGGAAAAAAACAAGACAGTATTAATAAGGGTCAAAGGCAGACCCCATTTCTTACTTCTTCATCTATCGGAACCATTAGCTAACTAGGTTCGTAAAAGCATCTCTTTGGGGATGTAATATTTCCCCTCTTCTAATAATGTTCAGATCATATTTCTTGGTATGAAGAGAATCAGTATATAATCCAATTCAACACCGGCAGAATCAATCAAGAGTAACATCCAGAATAGTTATTCTTTGTCTAATTCATTTTTTGTAGCTGTGCCTATCTTTTCTAAGGTATATGGTTTTTTGATATATAGGCCCGCACCCAATCTTTGGGCCTCCTGAACACGAGCTGTTTCAGAAAATCCACTTGTAATGATTGCTTTTTGCCTGGGATGCAATTCAAGTATTTGCCTGTATGTTTCAAGGCCGTCTATTCCTTGGTCCATAATCATATCCAAAATCAATAGATGTATTTTATTATTTATCATATATTCAACTGCTTGTTCTCCGCTTGAAACCGTAGTTACAGAATAGCCCAGTTCGGACAGAATTGTTAATGCAATTTCTCTTTGCTCTTTCACATCATCCACAACTAAAATTGATTCTCCCTTGCCCATATAATCTTCAATTGATAAACAGGATTCATCTTTTGCTGGTTCTTTCCTGGTTACATTAAAATAAAGGGTAAATGTCGTACCTTTTCCCTCAGTGCTTTGGACATCAATATACCCTTTATGATCTTTTACTGTTCCCCATACTACTGTCATGCCTAATCCTGTTCCACTTATTCCCATCTTCTTTTTTGTATAGAAAGGCTCAAATATCTTTGCAATATCCTCCGAAGAGATACCTACTCCGTAATCTGAAACACTAAGCGAAACGTATTCGCCTTCATCTATATAGTCATAACCCCTTACTGGCCTATCAATATATCGGCTTTCTGTTGATATCAAAATCTTTCCCCCATTCGGCATAGCCTCAGCTGCATTAGAGACTAAATTCATAACAGTCTTGGATAAATGAACAGGTGAGCCTAATATATACAACACATCTGCTTCAAGATTAGTCTCTACTTGAACATTGGAATGGTAAGATTTCAACTTTTGATGTTCAGGGCTTTTCAGGTATTCATGAATAATATCATTTAGGTTAACTACTTCGGTAGCGATAACCCCTCTTCTTGCCAGGGTTAATAAATCTTGCACAATAGCAACAGCTTTTTCCCCTGACTTTTGTATGATTAGAAGGGGCTTTCTTAAAGAGCTATTTTCCGGGATTTGCATTAATAACAAGTCAGGATAACTTACAAGACCAGACAGAACATTATTGAGGTCATGAGCGACACCACCTGCAAGAAGACCTATTGCTTCCATTTTTTCTGATCGACGAACTTTTTCTTCTAAAGCACTTTTTTCTTCCTCAGCACGCTTAAGCATAGTTCTATCGCGAACAGTAGCAAGGATGGCATCTTTTCCACCTAAGCAGATCCCGCTTGAATACACTTCGACAAATACTACAGAACCGTCCTTTCGAACATCTCTTAGTTGATATACACGCCCTCTCTTCTCAGGCCACATTCTCCGACGCTCGACAAGGGTTTTCTGGTCCTCCGGATGGATGACATCTATTATATTCATTCCAATCACTTCGTTCTTGTCTTCGAAGCCATGCAGCCGCAGCCATGCGTGATTTACATCGACTATCTTTTTGTCTATTGTCAGGCTCATCGATTCCAAGGAATCATCGAACAAGGTTCGGTATTTCTCTTCAGATTCTGCAACCTTTTCCTCCGCCTTCTTGCGCTCAGCTATCTCCAGCTTCAGAAATACATTGGCATCTTCAAGGTCGACTGTGCGCTCCTTAACCCGCTTTTCCAGTACTGCATTTGCAGCTGCGAGCTCTTTTCTTGCTTCATCTAAAGCAATAACCATCTTATTGAAGGCTGCGGATAATGCACCTAAGGGAAGGATTTTTTGAGATAAGTCCCCATCAGCCACTCTTTCCATCTGCCAGGATAAATGACGAAAATTAGCCTGGACTGTTTTTAAGGTGGCTGGTAGTCCTCTGGAACCTTTAATATCTGATGAAAGGACACCTCGAGAAAATTTTTTAATAGCCGAAAAGCAAGACTGTAACTCATCTGAAAGTTTGTTAATTTTCTCTCCTATCTCCACAAGCTCGCTTTGAGGAGAAACATCTACACAAACCTCATAATTCCCATTTAATATTTGATTAAGACCATCAAATATTATTTTTATGTCAAGATTTTTGTTTTCCATAAAACATAACCTTAAAATTTACAACAAGGGACCTTTATGTATATATGCATGTAAATCCATGATAATAAGATTCTTCTGGTAGGGTTTGAATAATCAAACCTGTGCGAAAAATTGACATTTATCCGATCTTCGCCTCTATACGGCAAATTCTCTCGCCTGTAGCCCAACAGTCAACTTCTTTGCAATGAACATTTTTACCTAGGAACTCCGATAGGATACCAGAAATAAAACCTTCATCAAACTGGCAGATTGGCCAACCTATTTCTGGTACACCAGAACAGTCCAGATCTTCAGCAGCTGTAATCACAAATTCACCTTTTTCGGTATCGGACTTCTCTACCCTGAGAATGCATACTTTGAGTTCATATAATAAATCAGCAAGTTTAGCCATCAAATCCTTTAATTTTTCTATGTCTTTAAAAAATTTTTCAAATATCAATCTTCCAACCATTTGGCCAGCTTTATAAAGGAACTCTCCCCCTTTTCCTTCACCGAGTTCTCTCTCAATTACATTTCTTAAGCTAAATTGTAACAGACGATAGATAAGAATAGGGCAATCAGTGCCAAAGGTTGGCCTTCCTTCTTCGATATCTCCCAAATTTTCCCACGTTAATTCTAAAATCGCCATGATAGTACCTCTTTTTTTTAAATTAAATTTCAGTCATAAAGCATAAAACCATGAAATGATAATTTTCTCTTGCAAAACCTCCTCATTTAGATGACTTTCTGTGCTTGGTTCAATATTGCCTTTATTCCAGTAAGTTTTATTAACTATATCTCTAATCCAATTAAAACACTTATAGCATCTAATATTCCTTTAACCTTCCCCATCTCAATCTTTGATGGATAAATCGTAGTTACTCTCCTATCCTCGGTAAAGGTTAGAGTCGTTGTCTCCTCATTGTAAGTTGCTTTAGGCATTACTGAATTGAGGTATGGCATTATCTCTGAAATATCAGTTGATGTCTCAGCAGTCACACTAATCATATCAGGCTAAACCAAGCATGGCAGTATCTTAGTTACATCTATACTTTTCAAATAAGTTTGTGAATTTGCAGTCCATTTTGTTAACATACCTGGTTCCTTTTCTAATCTCTGTAAGTTCGATAAGTATTAGATATAAAAACCACCTATTATGATGCCATGGCCTCTCAGAGTTTCATGTGCATTTCCCATAAATTCAGAAGGGCTTTGTATTGCATATAGATTAATTCCTTGGAATTCTTTAGACGTTTGAAAAACTTCTATATTCCAATTTTTTTTAAAAATATCAACTGCTAATTTTAACTCATCTTTATTTGGAAAAAAGGACAGCGTTATTGAACTATCATTTTTTGATTTGTCATTATTCATAAGTCTAGGTCTGTGCCCCAGTATTTGGTTACTTAGAGAACCGCTTTAAAGGTATATGCATTGTTTGAGCATAACGCTGAATCCATTCTGATGTAAGGCAAACAGCATTGGGATGAGAGACAACCTCACCCACATGCTTCGCTTCTTAGACTTCCACGAAACTCGTACCCAGGTTTCATTAACTTTACGCTAATTTCTTGCCCTGCCTCCCTTTTAAACAAGATGCACATGTACAGTAAAGAAATTCCTGAACCTTCTCTATTGTATGTGGAAATTGTTTTATCTTCCTAATGCTAGGTTTAGCATAATAAGGCTCAAAAATATCTATGATTCTATTACACTTTTTACATAGCAAATGGGCATGGGGATCGGTATTTGGTTCATATTTAATGACATTGCCTAGAATGCAAATCTTGTCTAGTTCTCCAACATTAGTGAGCATTTCTAATGTATTGTAAACTGTCGAGAAAGAAGTTGTGGGATACTTTGTGACCACTGTCTTGTGGATATCATTCGCTGAAGGATGGGTGGTGTTACCTTCAAGTATATCCAATATCACAAGACGTTGGGTGTCAACTTGATACCCTGCTTCTGCAATTTTCCTACAATTTTCGTCTTCAGAAACATAATTGGCAATGATTCTTATTTACAACTTAATACAAATTAAAAATTAAATCAACTTAAAAGTCTGAAATCGATGGCGAGAGGCTTTTTGCAGTCTGCGATTATTTAACAAACTTCAAAGGGGGACGGGGTTGAATTTAGGCGTTTCTTTTTTCATTTGTTTGTGATAATGAAGTCACATGCCACGTCAAGCCAGAATAGATGCCCGCCCGCCTCGCCTGAGCTCGCGACCCGCCTGCCATGCATTAAATAGGTCCTATCCATTTTGTTAATTATGCTTGCAGGAACAAGGCTGCAAAACTAAGTCATGCGAAATAGAGGCATCGCGGGCAGGTGGCGGGCAGGCGCCGCGTACCTTGCATCATATCATATGCAAGGGTATCGAGCGACGAAACATTTTTAAAGACAATACCGATCGAAACCGGTTTCTGGAAAGACTCGGTTCTGTTTTGCAAAAGACCTCCACACCTTGCTACGGTTGGGCCCTGATTCCGGCAAAGAGCCGATTGCTCAAATTAGGGCCTGACTGCAACGAAGGTCGGCAAGTACCTCGGTCTGAGCAAATCCGCTGTCAGTCGTGCGGCCAATAGAGGCCAAAAACTGATCGTCGATCAATTCTTGTCCCTGAAAGGATAGAAACGCGTAATTTCAACCCCGTCCCCTTTTACACTTCCGTCCCCTTTTACACTTCTGAGAATGACGCGTCCCGATTCCAATCTGAGTTTTTCTGACCCATCCCCAAGAAACACTCATCCAGCTTGACGGTTGACCCGAATCCTGGCTCGGGAACTTGATAAAATTTGTGATATGTTATACAAATCTTTAATAAAATCGTCTGGTCGACGAGTGTAACTGTTGGCAAGCTATCTGCCACCGGGTTCTTCATTGGATCAGTGGTGATAATGCAAGGTCATATTTGATTGAACGACCTTTGTTTTGTGTAACAGAAACCGACAGCTTAACAATCCTTTTCTGGTTTACAAATGGAACTTGGGGTGATATCTTCTCTTTTCAATTATGGAGCTTTTTTTACGTTAGAGATTTATCGAAAAATGCACTATGGACTTGTAAGGTAGGGGATTCAGTTGTATTCATTTGTCCTGATTTAGAAGCGCAGATTTTTTCGGGCGCAGGAAATAATTCCAACGTTTAAATTGTTTACATGACTAACAAATCTTGATTTAGGGGTGATTATATTATGGTTACAAAGATAGAGGCTATATATTATCCTGACAGATCGACGGAATGCGAAAGGCTTTTGTTCATGGTACCGGTTACAGCTGGTTTTCCATCTCCTGCTGAAGATTATATTGAAGGTAAACTTGACCTCAACAAACAACTTATTAAACATCCTTCCGCAACATTTTTTGTAAAAGTCATGGGAGATTCTATGATCCATGCCGGGATACATCCTGGAGATATATTGATCGTGGACCGTGCAATTGAACCTACTGATAAAAAAGTAGTAATCGCTGTAATTGATGGGGATTTGACTTTAAAAAGGATTCGAATGATAAAGGGGAAAGTATTTTTGATGCCCGAAAATGAAAATTATGAGCCTCTTGAGATTAAAGAGGAAATGAACTTTGAGATTTGGGGTGTGGTAACAAATGTAATTCATACTCTTTAGCATTGCAACTATCCGAGGGTAATATTTTCATGCCTCCTGTCTTTGCACTTGTTGATTGTAACAACTTTTATGTGTCATGTGAAAGAGTTTTTAACCCGAAGCTTGCTGGAAAGCCTGTCATAGTCCTTTCAAACAATGATGGCTGCGCTATTTCCAGGTCAAACGAAGCCAAGTCTCTTGGTATTAAAATGGGTGTCCCCGCATTTCAGATTCGTGATTTAATTAAAGCCAATGGCGTGCAAGTTTATTCTTCCAACTATGCGCTTTATGGGGATATGTCTCAGCGGGTAATGCAAACTCTTGCCGGATTTACACCGGATATTGAAATCTATTCTATTGACGAAGCATTCCTGGATCTGTCTCGGTTTAAACGATACAATCTGACCGATTATGGACACAGGATAAAGTCTACGATAAAGAAATGGGTAGGCATTCCTGTCTCTGTCGGCATTGCGGAAACAAAGACACTTGCTAAAATCGCGAATAGAATCGCTAAAAAATCTATAAAGGCAGAGGGTGTTTTGAATTTAACCGCTTCACCTTATCAAAACAAGGCTTTAGAGATAACAGACGTTAGAGATGTTTGGGGTGTAGGACCTGCTTATACCAGGTTCCTTAAAGAGAAAGGCATCCGAAATGCGTTGCAGCTCCGAGATGCCGACGACAAGTTAATAAAACAACGGATGGGTATAGTGGGAACAAGGTTAATTCATGAACTTCGAGGCGTACCCTGTTATTGTCTTGAACACTGTCCACTCCCTAAGAAAGGTATCACTGTATCGAGATCTTTCAAACATGCAATAGAAACCCTGAATGAACTTGAAGAAGCTGTTGCCGCTTATGTAACTATTGGGGCAGAAAAACTGAGAAAAGAGCATTCCGTATCGGGGGTTCTCATGGTATTCGTGATGACAAATCGTTTTAAAAGGGAAAACCTGTATAGTAATCTTAATACATTACGACTTCCTGTTTCTACCAGTGATACTTCAGAATTGATCTATTATGCTCATCTAGGTCTTAAAGAGATTTACAGGAAAGGTTATCTGTATAAAAAGGTCGGAGTCATGTTCAATGACCTTGTGCCAGAAAATCAGATTCAATCGAATCTATTTGATGTCTGGGATCGCAACCGTTCAATGAAACTCATGAAAGCTCTTGACAACATAAATATCAAGATGGGTTCTAGTACTTTGAAATATGCTGCTGTTGGCTTAAGGCAAAATCAGAGATGGAAAACCATGTTTGACTCCCGCTCACAGTCCTACACCACAAACTGGAATCAGTTGCTTGAGGTTCAATAGATAGAAGTGATTAAATAAAGGGTATTAAACTCCAGGGCAAGCCCTGGACCCTTATTTAAGCGGAAACCCCGCCGCAAGCGGACGGGGTATTAAAAACCATAATAAATACAAGGAGGTTTAGAGATGAAAAAAAAAGAAAAAATGGTCCTCAATGCTATAAAAAAGGCAGGTAATCCAGTGCGACCAGGAGATATTGCAAAAACTACAGGGATAGACAGTAAAGAGGTGTCAAAGATTATAAGTGAACTTAAGAAGGAGGGAAAAATATCCTCACCCAAAAGATGCTATTATGAACCGACGTAATATTGAATTTTATAAGATAATATAGACCTATATCAAAATTTCAATCCAGGAAACAAAGGGGGACGGGGTTGAATTTAGGCGTTTCTTTTTTCATTTGTTTGCGGTAATGAAGTCACATGCCACGTCAAGCCAGAATAGACGCGCCGGGTACCTTGCATCATATCATATGCAGGGGTATCGAGCGACGAAACATTAAAGACAATACCGATCGAAACCGGTTTCTGGAAAGACTCGGTTCTGTTTTGCAAAAGACCTCCACACCCTGCTACGGATGGGCGCTGATTCCGGCAAAGAGCCGATTGCTCAAATTAGGGCTTGACGGCAACGGAGGTTGGCAAGTACCTCGGTCTGAGCAAATCCGCTGTCAGTCGTGCGGCCAATAGAGGCCAAAAACTGATCGTCGATCAATTCTTGTCCCTGGAATACTAGAAACGCGTAATTTCAACCCCGTCCCCTTTTATCTGCCTTTTATCTGCTCGCCTTTTATCCGCTCTTTTATCCGTCCCAACCCAGTCCCCTTTTATCCGTCCTGATGAAGAAGGGATTGATATTGAAAACTGGAAAGGCGAGCAATAATTGAAGTTTTGATTTTTTTATGATATCTATAGTTGGGTCCGGAGCGACTACACAGAGTAAACTTACAACAGTATGCTCCAGGCGGAATGCCGTATAAAACAAACACTATAAATCAAAGTTATCCGTAACCTCATGATAAGGTTCTTGTTATGAAAATGACTGTATGGTTTGGTATAATTTTTTGTATTTCACAATCAGCGATCTTTTCTGGTCTTAATTTAGCCATCTTCAGTATAAGCAAACTCCGACTAGAAATCGAATCATCAAGAAAAAACAGACGCGCCATTAAGATCCTTGATTTAAGAAAGGATTCCAATTTTCTTTTGACAACTATATTGTGGGGGAATGTTGGGATTAACGTACTTTTGACACTCCTGTCCAATTCCGTTTTAACAGGAGTGCTAGCGTTTTTGTTTTCAACCTTTCTCATTACCATTATCGGTGAAATTGTCCCACAAGCATACTTCTCAAGACATGCAATGCAGACCGCATCCCTTCTTGTTCCAGTTCTCAGAATCTACCAGGTACTGCTGTATCCGGTTGCCAAGCCGACAGCCTTCCTGCTTGATAAGTGGCTTGGACCTGAAGCCATGCGCTATTTTCAAGAACGAGATCTGCGTGAACTTATCAAAATGCATATAGAATCCTCGAGCACTGAAATTGACAAGGTTGAAGGTATAGGAGCTTTAAACTTTCTTGCAATTGACGACTTGAGTATTTTAGATGAAGGAGAAATCATAGAACCTCTAAGTATTATAACTCTTCGATTTGAGAGGGGAAAACCCATTTTTCCAGCCATCGAACCTTCACCTGATGACAAATTTTTAAAACTGATTCATTCTTCTGGGAAAAAGTGGGTAATTATTACTGATTCAGATAACGAACCAAAGGCTGTTTTAAATTCCGATAGTTTTATAAGAGACGCATTGTTTAGAAATCATGTCTTTAATCCCTATTTTCATTGCCATCGCCCCATAATAATTAGGGACTCCCGGACACGTTTGGGCGAAACCATTCTACGCCTAAAAGTACACCCGACTCGATCAGATGATGATGTAATTGATGAAGACATCATACTTTTTTGGAGTGAATCGAAACGTGTTATTACGGGTTCAGATATTCTAGGCAGACTACTGAGGGGTATAGTCCAGCATGAGAAGAAAGTACGTTTCAAGAAAGCGCTCGACAGAACGGCATAAACAATGGCTTATAACCCCGTTGAAATAAAAAATAAAAGGTATAATTAGGGAGGAGCCCTGTGCGCTACAAATTAATTTCAACATTAATATTGATAGGCGTAGTTGTAATTTTTGTGATTCAAAATGTTACTGTAGTTGAAATAAAATTTTTATTGTGGTCATTTGAAATGTCTAGATCCCTTCTGTACTTCATCCTTATTACTATAGGAATTGTTAGCGGTTGGTTCCTAAATAGTTACTACAGGCATAAAAAATAAAAATCACAATCTGTATCTAAAATCGCATTAAATCTGTCACAATAACTATCAGTATGGGAGGGATGTTAAATGGATAACGGTAAATCATATGTTTACTTTATCGTTGTAGAGTAAGGTGAATTCAACTTCCTAAGCTCAGTTTTCGCATACCATGAAGCTGTGGCACTTCATTGCGAAGGGTTAACAACCCATAAGACAAAGCTATTTATAATAATTGATGAGTTCGTAAAAAAGTATTTTGTATCAATTTTTAGAAACACTTAGCGCAAAATGTTAAATATTTTAACAGATAAGGTATAATTTATCTTAAAACGTAAGGTTGAACTCCGTGATATAATATATTTATTAAAAATTGAATTTTAATTTATTTTTAATTATTTCAAATTAATATATACAATAATATAATTTTATCTGTTAATTATTAGCAATTTTTTATAGAAAATGATAGAATGGCATAAAATTTGTGTTAACTAATTATAAACACTAGAAGCAAAGCGCAGACTCGTGATTTATTTTTTGATAAATATATTCAGGATACTTTATGTCGCTTCACAGTAAACAATCAGGCTTTACTTTAATCGAAATGATGATTGTCATTGCTATTTTGGCAGTTTTGGCTGGCATCGCGATTCCGAACTATCTCGCCTGGCTGCCAAAATCAAGATTGAATGGCGCTGCCAGGCAGGTAATGGGGGATTTGATGGCGGCGAGGATGCAGGCTGTTAGTCAGAATGCGAATTGTGTTTTGACCTTTAGTACAACCATGGAAAGTTACATAGTCTTCATGGATGACGGTTCAGGTGCAGGAACGGCAAAAAATTGGCAACAAGACGGTGGCGAAATCACGATCACAAGTGTCGCGATAAACAATGAATATATAGGTATCGACCTTTATAACGCCTCCTTTAGTGGTGGAACCACCGTTTGTGGTTTTAATTCCAGGGGGCTTCCCATTTCCAATCGTATTGGCTCGGTCTATTTAAAAAACAACACGGGGCAATATAGGCGTATCGCCCTATCTTTTGCAGGTAACATACATGTCTATACGAGTTCAGACGGGGAAAACTGGAATTGATTACCTAATTAAGGTGCTGTCTACCTTGTATAGGGCCGCCCTTAATTTTGAGTAAAAAGGGGAATGAATGTCGCAAAATAATAAAGGTTTTACCTTAATAGAAGTTCTGGTTGCCATGGTTATTTTGACAGTAGGACTGCTTGGGACAGCAGCTCTGATAACAGGGATAATTAAAGGCAATAAGGTAAGCAACAGGATTACCACTGCCACGGTTCTGGCGCAGGATAAGATTGAAGAGATTAAAGGGGCTGGATACGCTGGTGCTGATGCTAAAGCCGGGACAGAAGACATCATTACAAATTTTCCTTTATACAAAAGAATCACAGGCGTAGCTAATGATGATCCAGCGGCAGGCATGAAGAAGATAACCGTTACCGTATATTGGGATTCTGATAACAGCCAGGTTGAATTACAGACAATCCTTGCAAACTAAGGGATTAGGGAATTATTCCGTCTCTAGGGCTATTGTGTTATGTATTATTTGTCTAAAAATAAAGAAAATGGATTTACCCTGGTAGAACTGCTGATCGCCATGACGATAGGCCTGATTATCCTGGCGGCATTGTCGAGCACTTTCCTTATGCAGCGCAAAACGTATGATGATCAGGAACAGATTGTCGAGATGGTGCAAAACGCAAGAGCTGCAATGGATATGATGAGCAGAGAGATCAGGATGGCGGGGTATGATCCATCTGGTTTGGCAGACGCCGGAATTGTTAGTGCCACGTCCAATTCTATTAACTTCACTCTCGATATAACGGATGATGCGGGAACTGGCCCGCCCGATGAAGATACTTCTGATTCAAATGAAGACATCACCTATTCACTCTATACAGGAGATGGCATACAAAAGCTCGGCCGAAAGTCAACGTCAACTGCCGTCAATCAACCGGTTGCCGAATATATTCAATCACTTGAATTTAAATACTGGGATGATAGCGTTACTGAATATAATGAAAGTACTATGCTATCAAGGCCTGTTGCCGATCCGGCAAATATCCGTGTGATTCAAATTACAATAACCGCCAGGACTGCCGATGGCAGTCATACACCATACACTCTAACTTCTTATATAACGCCAAGAAATCTTGCTTTGTAAAAGGAGGCCGATATGCCGGCTATTACAAAGACATATAAAAATGAAAAAGGAATGGTCCTTCCTCTTGGGCTTATGTTCTTGGCTATTATAGCGATTCTGGGAACCACGGCCGTTATAGTAACAACAACTGATCTTAAAATCGGAACCAATTACAAGCTCAGCAAACAGGCTTTTTATGTGGCAGAAGCAGGAATACAGCGAGCTGCTAATGCTCTAAAGGCAGGCGCTTCAAATGGTTTTGATGATGAATTGCTGGGATCTGATGGAAGTTCAGGCACTTCTGATGACGGCATTTTAAGTTTTGGGTCTTCTGTCAATTTCGGGGATGGGACTTATGCAGTTCAGGTTACCGACAATAATGATGATGGAGATCTTTTTTCTGATTTAGACAATAAGGTTATTATTACATCAACAGGGACAGTAAATAATGCTTCCAAGACAATTGAAGCTGTTTATTATTACCGGAAAGTTAAGGTAGATGGCGCTTTGGGTATTTATGGGACCAACCCGGCAGTTGAATTAAGCGGAGGGAGCGAAATAGACGGACGCGACTATAATGTGCCACCTGACTTCGATTGTTCTGGTGCTGGTTGTACTGCAACGCTGGCAGGTGGGGCGCCGGCAGAACCAGGCATTTACGCTGAAGAAGCAATCACTCAAGTTGGACTTATTACTGACGAGACGGATCCAAAACAAAATGTTTTTGGAGATCCTCCTGTAGATGAGGACGGAGGTGGCGAGGGCAGCGTATCTGACTGGCAAAATTTTGCAAACAGTCTTACCCCTGATTTGACTGTAGATTCTGCAACCGAAGGTACCATTACGGAAAATATATTCGGAAACAGGGACAATCCACAGATCACGATGATAACTGATAGTGCGGGCACTGGTACGCATCTGTCAGGGACTATAGATGGGGCGGGCATATTAATCGTGAACGGTGACTTGCAAATTACAGGCACCTTTCATTTTGAGGGCCTGGTTATAGTGATGGCTGGCGGTGATCTTGTGGTTACAGGAACAGGCAGATCGATTATCTATGGGAGCGTTGTGCTGGCTGGGAGCGGCGCCAGTTCCGAGGTGGATTACGGTGGACACGCCAGTATACGATACAGCAGTCAGGGTATGGATTCTGCAGCTGATACACTAAGCGGTTTAAGTGCATGGCGTGAACTTTAGAAAAAAAACTTATAGAGTTATCGATTTTATCATTCGGCGGGGGGAACAGATATGTCATGCCACCAATCTGGAAGAATTCCGTTATTTTTCTCCATAATTTCTTTTGCCAGATTATCTATCTCAGTGCTTATATCTTTTATTTTTCTCTTTCTACGTTCAATCCACATTTTTTCTTTGCCTCTTGATATGTCTTGTTCCAATTTTTTTTGCTGATTTTTCAACCTGTTAACAAGGCTGATTTTTTTATTTTTATAACCATCAACTTTGTTTTTTGTCTCTAAATCTTTTGATGTTGGCCGGGATTCATCTATTTCTGCTGTTTTCTCATATTTAATTTTCTTT
>JAHIKR010000259.1 GCA_018897415.1 Pseudomonadota bacterium | reverse complement strand
GCAACCGCTTATCGCGAGATATCCGACTTGGTTGCAAAGCAGATATTCAGGCAGAATCCGGGCAGGGGTCGCAGTGTCAGCTATGACATAATATGGGCAGATACTTAAGTAAAATTATTATGTTTGAAAATTATCCAGATATAATTCGAGCTCTGATCGCAGAGGCGGAGACTGACAGATTGAGATACTTTGAACTATCGTCCTTCATGACAGGTCCGTCTCTAAAAGAGGTGTATGGGAAAATTGACAAAACCATGCGGTTTTTTTCGGTATATGTTTATATGGAAAGGCTTGAAGATGATTTGTGGGATAATGATCGTTATACAGAAAAAGAGAAAGTCATTTTATGTTCTCGGGTGGAAGAGGAAGTTAGAAAATACTGGTGGGATAGAAACAGAGAACATATAAAGCTTATCGATGAACGAATGGAGTCTTTAAAAAACGAGCCGGAATATAAAAAGATGAAAGAGGGTGACCTCAGGGACAAAATAATTAAGGATTTGGATCAAGAAATTTATCCGGAAATGATTGAGCGGGTAAAGGAAGAATACAAAGAGTTTTACGAAGACGAATGGGAAGAATACTGGGAAAAAGAAGATCCCTTTAAAGAGCGGGTAGAATACCGATACCACCGCCGGTACGAAATGCCGCGGCCTTTTAATCACTGGGACAGCAGAAATCCCTGGCAGCAATACTATTTTTGCAAAGACCAAGATGGACATTTTTACTATATACAGAGCGGTTCCGGCTCCAGCGGCCAGCGGTATAACCACGGCTTTTATGGCCACCTGTTTGCGCTTTTAAACAACGAAAAACCCGTGCCCACATATTTTTTCACTTATAACAGCCGCAACCAGTTTGTCTTTAATAGAAAAGAAAAAAGCCTGCACCTTTATTTTTTGCATCTGGTTGGCAATTTTCAAATAGATTGGAAAGAAAGCGAGCGGATTTTAAAAGATGTTAGTGAAATCAGGGATGAATTTAAACTGTAGGAGTTTGATTTTTATGATTTGCTAATAGGCGGCTGAAGATATGATTGAAAAAGAGAAAATTGAAGTAATACAAAATAGCGATAAGCGGAAGAATCTGCAACTCAGGGTAGATAAAGGTCTAATTGAAATGTTTTTAAAAATGACACCTGAAGAACGCGTCCGATCAAACGATAACACAATACAAGCGCTTGTGGAGTTAAGAAATGGATTCAAAAAACAAAAGACCTCAAGTTTTTGATCTAAGCACTCTGCTTAAGGGGCTCAATGAAGCCGGTGTAGAGTTTGTTCTTGTCGGCGGGGTGGCTGCTGTAGCTCAAGGAGCTCCGGTTACCACATTTGACCTGGATATTGTTCATCGTCAGACTGACGAAAACATTGGGAAGCTAATGAAGTTCCTAAAGTCAATCGGTGCGTACCAACGCCGCCCCGATGATAAAGTAATAGAGCCGGATGAGAGGGATCTGAAAGGGAAAGGTCATGTACTTTTAACAACACGTTTCGGGCCACTGGATGTCCTGGCAGTCATCGAAAAGGGCCGTGGTTTTGAGGAGCTTTTGCCGGACACTGTTGAGATTGAATTTCAAGGTTTCAAAGTTTATGTCCTTAGTCTTGAAACCATTGTTGCATTGAAACGTGAGTCAAAAGATCCAAAAGACCAGTATCGTTTACAGATCCTGGAAGAAACCTTGCGCCAAATAAGCAAGAAAAACAAAGATGATGAATAAAACTTTTCTTATAGCAAAACAAAATGCTGTCGCATAACTGCCTGAAATTAACCAATCGGTATGTAGCGCTGGATGTGGAAACAACCGGTCTTTCACCCAAAAGCGGAGACAGGGTGATAGAAATCGGCGCTGTTGCTATCGAGGATAGATGTATTGTTGCTGAATTCAGCAGCCTTGTCGATGTCGGCAAAATGATCCCCTGGCAAGTTCAGCAGGTGCACGGCATAACAAATGAAATGCTTAAAGGCGAACCAAAGCCGGATGAAGTCCTGCCGGAATTTTACGAATTCATTAGCGGAAGTGTCCTGGTGGCTCACAATGCAAGCTTTGATATCGGATTTCTAAGACACGAATTTGCTTTATTAGGCATGAGCCTGAATAATCGGTCTTTGTGCACACTAAAAATGAGCAGAAAGCTATATCCATATCTGCCCAATCATAAACTGGAAACAGTAAGCCGGTATTTACTTGGAGAATCATGCAAACAGATGCATATGCACCGAGCGCTTGATGACGCAAAACTTGCAGCCATGATATGGCTTGAAATGGGGAAAATATGATGTAGCGGCAATTCAGAAAAAAGATAACAAATTGACTTGTATGTTCACTTAATATACACTTTTTTAGATTAATTTCAGTCTGTTTTTTGAACCTCAAACAGGAGGATCAGGTGACTAATCATAGTATTACATTACAAAAAAAGCCCCGTTTCTTCAGTCATATGAAGGATGGGGCTTTTTACTTTACAGACCTGTAACCATGAACTAAAAAGGATTTAGCTGTCCCTTAACCACCCTGTCACGCCTGCTGAGATGAAACAACGGTTTGAGGATCAACCGACCAAGGGCAAGGAGCCCGGAAAAGTTAGAATCGTACTGGAGTAGAACCATGGTCACAAACAAACGTATCCCTATGCAGCCAGAAGGCGACAATCTGTTTGATCGTGTTGT
>JAHIKR010000258.1 GCA_018897415.1 Pseudomonadota bacterium | reverse complement strand
GTTTGCCTGTTGAGCCGCTGGTATAAAGAATAAAAAGTGGATCAATGGCATCCATAACAGCCGGTTTACAGGAGTTATTTATATCTGGTGCAGTTATCTCATCGTGCCACCATGAATCACGGTTCTTTTTAAAAGTTATTTCTGTATTGGTCCGGCGTACTATAATACACTTTTTAACTTCAGGACAATTTTTAAGAGCTTCGTTGGCATTTTGCTTGAGAGGTATAATTCTTCCACCACGGAATCCCCCATCTGCAGTTATTAGCATTGAGGCGCCGCAATCTTTGATTCTGTTCATCAAAGATTGCGCACTAAACCCCCCGAAAACAACGCTGTGAATAGCTCCAATACGCGCACAGGCCAGCATCGCAATTGCAAGTTCTGGAATCATTGGAAGATACATGGCAACTCTGTCTCCCTTTTTGATTCCATTTTTTCTTAACACATTTGCAAATCTTGAAACTTCTGTATGAAGCATCTGATAAGTATAAATTTTACTTTCATCCGAATTTTCACCTATCCAGATCAAGGCGGCCTTGTTTTTTCTCCATGAATAGAGGTGTCGATCAAGACAGTTATAGGATACATTAATTTTTCCTCCCTCGAACCACTTAACGTATGCTTCGGTAAAATTATAATCCAGTACGTTCTTCCATTTTTTGAACCAGTGCAGATCCTTGGCTCTTTCTGACCAGAAATTCTGGGGATCGTTAATTGAGTGTTTATAAATTTCTTTATATTGCTTAAAGCTTTTAATCGCCGCTTTTTTCTGGAACTCCTTGGATGGAAAGTACTTTTTGCCGCCCTTCATATTCACCTCCGATTAATTATGGCTTAATTCCTAGTATTGGAAATATGTTTGATACAATATATTGATATACTCTCTTGATCTCTTTTTTTGTCATTTTTTTTATGTTATCCGGTAAAAATAAGGGCCGGTCCAGCAAAGAAGAGAGTCCGTCTCCCCAGAACATTCCTCCAAAAGTTGCGGCATCTTCTTCTTTTGTTTCTAAATCATTCATGGCGGCCCAGGCTAAGGTCCATGAGCGCTCTATATTGTCAAGCAGATATCCGCCGCAACCAAGCGCAAGCAATTTTGTAGATGCCTGTTTAATTATTTTCACAGCTTTAATAAAGGCATTGTTAGTTACTTGAAGATGAGTCAAAGGATCTGAAGAAATAATATCAACGCCTAAAATGGCAAATGTAATATCTGCGTTAAATGCACGGGCGACAGGTGTAAATACCCTTTCGAAACCCCAGAGGAATTCTTCATCTCCTGTATTTTCAGGTAGGGGAAAATTAATATTATAACCTTTTCCTTTTCCGCTACCTATTTCATTTTCAAACCCGGTTTTCCAGGGGAAAAGAGTTTTGCCGCTTTCGTGAAAAGATATTTTCATAACATCAGGATTGCTGTAAAATGCTTCTTGTACCATGTCTGCATGGTGAGCGTCTATATCAACATAGAGTATACGTTTGCCCTTTTTTAAGAGTTTGTTTATGGCTATGTTAATATCATTTATATAACAAAATCCGGAAGCAAAATCAGGGCCTGCGTGGTGAAAACCACCTGTTGGACTGAATACAATGTCTTTCCCATCCTGAATAAGCAGGTTTATTCCAGCAATTGTGGCGCCTGCAGCCAGATTGTGATATTTAAAAACGCCCTTTGCTACCGGGCATTCAAGGGTTCCAAGACCGTATCTGAGCATTAATTCCTCAAAAACCCCTTTGTCGGCTTTCTTCAGAAGATCAATATATTCCTTTGTATGATATAAATACAGATCGTTGATTGAAGCTGGTTTTGGCTGAACAACCTTTATCCAGTCATGGTCGAGAAGATTAAGCTCCTTACATTTATTATAAGTTATATCTGACCGTTCTGTAAGCCATGGATGTTCTTTACCTGCCTTAAATTTTGAGAATTCATTACTGTATATAAAAGCTGATTTCATGCTATTCTTTCGATTTCGGTTTTAGTTTAAGTATCATTTCGCGTTCTGGTCCAATTGTTCCGGTAAATTTGAATCCTAATTTTTTAAATACCTTGATGCCCAGTATACTATGATATGTTACTGTAACCCATATTTGTTTACATCCAAACTCCTCACATATTTTTTTAATAATTCTTGTTTGACTAGTACCGATTCCCCGATTCCTGAAATCCTGATCAAGAAAAATCATATACTCAGGAGAAGATTTATTGCGAAGTATATCAATTGCAGCATGTCCTATAATATTATTTTGGTAAATAGCCACTGTATTGAAAAATGACTT
>JAHIKR010000257.1 GCA_018897415.1 Pseudomonadota bacterium | reverse complement strand
GAGCAGGGATCTTAAATTTTTGAACGTGGTAGTATCTCAACTGGGTATAAGTATCAATAATTCACTCACATATCTACGCATTCAGGAGATAGCCGATGAATTAAAAGATAAAAACGATCTTCTTACAGCCCAGAGCGAGGAGCTTCAGGCCCAGAGCGAGGAGCTGCAGTCCCAGAACGAGGAGCTTAAGACCCAGAGTGAGGAGCTGACAGCTCAAAAAAATGAGATAGAGGAACAGTCCCAACGGGTAAAGGAAGCCAGCCGCTTCAAGTCGGAATTTATGTCAAACATGTCCCATGAACTTCGCACTCCTCTTAATGCCATACTTGGACTGACAGCCCTTATGGCTGATAACAGCGCAGGACGGGTTAATGAAAAACAGAAGGAATATCTTGATATTATCGCGAGAAACGGAAAAAACCTTTTATACTTGATAAACGATATCCTTGATCTTTCAAAGATTGAGTCCGGCAAGCTGGAACTTTCCACAAGCAAGATTTATCTAAGGGACTTTATCAGCAGTGTTTCGAGCTCTATGATGTCGCTTGTTGAAAAGAAGGGGCTTGCTCTGAACATAGATATTGCACATGATATTTTTATATATTGCGATATTGATAGATTAAGACAGATTTTATTAAATTTCCTTGGAAATGCAGTCAAATTTACAAAAAAAGGTGAGATCAATATATCGGCCGGGATTGAGCAAGGAAAACATCATGATCTTGTTATCATAAAGGTCAGCGATACTGGAATAGGGATACCTCCAGATGCACTGGAATATATTTTCAAACCCTTTCGTCAGGTGGACGGTTCATTAACAAGAGAATACAGCGGCACCGGCCTTGGTCTAAGTATTTGCTATAGTCTGGTTAAATTAATGGATGGAAAAATAGAGGTGAAAAGCGAGGCAGGGAAGGGATCTACCTTTACGTTAATATTAAAGAAAGACAGGAGAAGCAAATTAAGGCCGACTGAAGAAGAGTGGAGGAAAAAGGTAAGGTCTGCCTTAATTCAGGAGACGGAAGGTGCTGATAAAGAGATTGAGCCTCTGGACAGTGATGCCGGGAGAATACTGATAATAGACGATGATCCAATAGTTATAAGGGAGCTGAGAATAATTTTAAAAAAAGAAAAATACCACTTGCGATTTGCCTTAACCGGTTCTGAAGGGCTTCAGATATTAAGCACGCACATCCCCGACCTGATCTTCTTAGACCTGAGTATGCCGGGGATAGACGGTTTTAAGGTACTCGAAGAACTTCAAAAGAGAGATGATTTGAAAAACCTGCCGGTATTGATTCTTACTGCTAAGGATCTCACAGAAGATGAAAAAAGAGGCTTGAGTAAAAATGTAAAAGGTGTGATTACAAAGGGGCGCATAGATAAAGACGCTCTTATTGCTCTAACAAATGAGTTATTATATGCAAAGCTTGGGGGAGTTATTAAACCAATCAAGCCGCCGGCTCCTCAGGTGACTGAGAAGGGGATGAAAAAGGCTGCGAGGAAAGGGGCAGCAAAAATATTAGTGGTCGAAGACAGGCCCGATAACTTGACACTTTTACAGGAAATCTTGAGTACAAAAGGTTACACAACCTATGCGGCAACAAACGGACAGGAAGCAATTGAAATAGCCGGGAAAGAGAGACCGGACTTGATACTGATGGATATGCAAATGCCTGTCATGAATGGATTTAGTTCGACAAAGCATATTTTAGAGATAGAAGAATTAAAAGATACTCTTATCATTGGCCTTACAGCAAGGGCAATGAAGGGAGACAGGGAGAGGGTGCTTGCAGCAGGATGCTGCGATTATATTTCTAAGCCTGTAATGCCAGAGGATCTTTTGAGGAAGGTTGAACAATGGTTGAACTAAGGTCAGCTAAGATATTGGTAGTTGAAGACAATAAAGACGTATCTCTTATGGTATGCGATATACTAAAATACCATATCGGTTGTGAGGTAATAAGAGCCTATGATGGTGAAGAATGTCTGATCGCTGTCAAAGAAAAAGCGCCTGATGTTATACTGCTTGATATTCACATGCCCAAAATGGACGGCTTCCAGGTTTGTAAAATTTTGAAAGAAGATGAACTCACAAAGCGTATTCCAATAATCTTTTTGACGGCATCTGTTGATGATCTAAAAAGCAAGATCAGGGGATTGGAACTCGGTGCGGACGATTATCTTGTGCAGCCGGTCGATAACCTTGAGTTGATAACGCGAGTCAAGGTCATGCTGAGGATAAAACGGTTTATTGATCAAAGCGGAGGAGCAAATGCCTTAAACTCTAAGCTGTCCCCTAAGATAGCCCATGAACTTCGCTCGCCGTTAAACAGCATTATCGGCATGGCTGATCTGATTCAAAAACCGTTTTACGGAACCCTGACTGAAAAACAGAAGGAGTTTGCCCAAATAATCTCAAACAGCGGCCAGGAGCTTCTCAAGCGGATTAATGAGCTTGCTGATTGAAAGCAGGGGATAGGGAGCAGAGGTCAGAGATCAGAGATCAGAGGTCAGTGGTCAGTGGTCAGGGTTTCTCGTTCGTCATTCCGGTTTCTCGTTCGTCATTCCGGCGAAAGCCGGAATCCAGAGCCCCCGGACCCCGATCAGGGGGAGGCATCAGTGAACAAACAGCCAGTGGTTTATATTTTGGCAAGCAAACGAAATCGTACCCTCTATATCGGAGTGACTTCAGACCTCGTCAAGAGGATATGGAAGCACAAAAACAATATGGTGGAAGGTTTTACCAAACGTTACGGTGTTCATCAACTGGTTTGGTATGAAGTACACGAGAGTATGGAATCCGCTATTAAGCGGGAGAAACGATTGAAAGAATGGAAGCGAAAATGGAAACTGGAATTGATTGAAAGCAGTAATCCGAATTGGCAGGATTTATACAATACGATTATTTGACTGGATTCCGGCTTTCGCCGGAATGACAGAAATAGAATTGGAATGAGAGAAGTGGAACCGGAATGACGCTACGAATAAATTAGCGCGGGCATTGATCCCCGACCACTGTGAAAATTATGGAAGATAAACAAATAAAAAAACAGCCCGATATACTCATAGTTGATGATAATGAAGCCAATCTAACTACACTTGAAGCTTATCTTGTCACGCTTGGTTTTTATCCACGTAAGGCCAGGGAAGGATCAGAGGCATTGAAAGAAGTTGCCAAATCTACTCCTGACATTATTTTTCTTGACCTGATGATGCCGGGCATGGACGGATTCGAAGTAACCCGGAGATTGAAGTCTAATCCAAACACCTTCAAGATTCCTGTTGTGGCAATTACCGCATATTATGACCGTGAGAACAATGTGAAAGCCATTGAAGCCGGCGTTGACGGCTTTATAACCAAACCAATTGATGAACCAATACTCAAAGCCCATATAACAAGCCTTCTTAAGATGAAGGGTCTGGAAAGCGAACTGAATGCTTCGCTTAACAGCCTGGACAATATCAGGGAATATCACCGAAGAATTGCGCCAGGGCGAAGCAGAACCAGAGAAATAATCGGCAATAGCGGTCTGATAAAAGAAGTTCTATCCAGGATCGATATGGTCAAAGACTCAGCAGTACCTATATTAATTACAGGAGAAAGTGGAGCAGGAAAGCAGTTGGTAGCTGAAGCAATACACTGGGAAGGTAAGCTGGCATCAGAACCCTTTGTTCAGATTAATTGCCCCAGTTTGCAGGAGAGTCTTCTGGAAAGCGAGCTTTTTGGACATACAAAAGGTGCCTTCACAGGGGCAATTAGAGATAAAAAGGGCCTGGTTGAGGTTGCCGAAAAAGGCACCCTGTTTGTGGATGAGATAGGCGATATGAACCTGGCGGTGCAAGCTAAAATCCTGGCCTTGCTGGACTCGGGTTTATTCCGGCGGCTCGGGGAAACAAAAGAAAGAAAGGCAAATGTCAGGATTATTGCAGCAACTAATCATGATCTTGAAAAGGAAATAGAAAAAGGCAGGTTCAGGCTGGATCTTTTCTACAGACTCAATGTTTTCGAGATCAAGGTTCCCCCGCTGAGAAATCGCAGGGACGACATTCCCCTGCTGGCCGAGTATTTTCTGTCTCAATCTTCGTTAACAGAGATCCCTGAGAAGTCATTTTCCACTGACGCTATGAATATTCTTCAACAATATGAATGGCCCGGCAATGTCAGGGAGCTGTATAATATGGTTGAAAGAGCCATTGTTTTTTCCGGGCCGGATAAAGAGATTACTCCCCGACACCTTCCACAGGAGATGACCCGCCAAAAAGGATCGGAGCGACCTTCAGCGGCTCAACCTCACATAAACGACATTCAGCTTTCAGACAGCATGACACTGAAAGAGTTGGAAATAGCTCACATTAAAAAAGTGCTCAAGCAAGAAAAAGGTAATCGAACCCGTTCCGCTAAAATACTGGGAATCTCCAGATCCACCCTGAAAAAGAAGATAGCCGATAATCCATCTCTCCGGGGAATAAGCAGATATAAATAACCAGCTGACCGAAAACCTCCTATTTTTCGGTCAGAAATTCGAAATCCGAAGCACGAAATACGAAACAATGACAAAAATACAAATGCTCCAATGACAAAAACTACCGATTTCCAATGTTTTAGTTTGTCTTATTTTGTCATTTGATATTCGAATTTGCCCGCCCTGGTGCTACGTGCTATCCCGCCCTGGTATGTACCGCACTTTACGGTTTAAGCCAGGGAATCAGTCTACTAATCTGTAGACACGGTCTGGGCCAGGGTTTCGAATTTCGAATTTCGACCTGCCCGCAATGCCTGTGCTGGGATTCATCGCGGTCACGAAAAGTATACACTATGCCCAGGTTATTATTCTGTCCATGATCATGTTGCATGGCAGGCGGGTATTCGGATTTTTGCCTGAACATGACTTTCTGTTCAGGTAATAAATAAGTGGCTCATTTCCGGCCATTTAGTTCTGAATGGACACTTTTAGCCCGTATTTCTTCAATTCAATTCTCAAATCATAAGAAATAACTATTACCAACTTTGATCGTAATCTCAATATGTTATAATGGCTTTTAGTC
>JAHIKR010000256.1 GCA_018897415.1 Pseudomonadota bacterium | reverse complement strand
TTCTAGAGAAAAAATTTACAGTGCTATACACCGCTAAAGAATCACTTGAACAGATTAAAGACAGAAGCTTTCCCAAAACATAAAAACTATAAAATTTCTTATCTTTCTCAGAATCCTTCCCATATTACCGCAGCGCTAAAGCTGGCTGCGCACTGATTTATTTTCGAGACCTTTGCAAAACGCCCCCTTTTGCCCAATTAGCGCTATAAAGCTTCACTAAAGTGCCTGCGTCAGACTCAAATTTTAAGCCTCGAAATACTCAATGTATTCCTGCGGTTAAAATTTTCGCCTTCCTTGAACTTGAACCCCGGTTAAATATAAAGACAAATTTAACGGGGCAGGCAAAATTGAACATTTTTCAAAGGTCTCTTTTCATGTTTCGCCATCGCCCCATTCTTCATCAGATGATTGACTTATAAACCATATCTGGCATGAAGTCCGGAACTTACAATATATTTCAGGATCACGGCATACAAAACATTCCTCGCACAAATATATATTATGCTTAGAACACATAAGTTCTGTTTCGCAGTCAGGATGATTTATACATTTTCCCATATCTAACTCTATTTATTTTGACGTATCTTTGATATTGTAAAAAAATTCTGCAAGTTTTATTTGAACGGTTATTTTCTTTGTGTTTGGGGCGGATATATTTTCAAAAAGCTAAAGCGTTATATTTTCTTATATTAATCTACTATAAAAAAAATTCATATTATGAAAGAGTTTTTCAAAGTAACTGATTTAGAGCATACGCTCAAGTATTCTGCCGCCTTTTCCAATGTTGGTACCGAATTTATCGCTCTGCATGAAACGTTAGGCAGAATTCTCGCTGATGACATTGTCTCTGACATTAACCTGCCTGATTTTGCGCGTTCTACTATGGATGGCTATGCAGTTAAAGCTTCATCTACCTTTGGCGCAACCGAAGAAAGTCCCGCATATCTGACAACCAAAGGCACAATTGATATGGGAAAACCTGCTGCCTTTTCAATAAAGCCCGGCGAAGTTGCCAAGATTTATACAGGAGGAATGTTGCCCGATGGTTCAGACAGTGTTATTATGGTTGAATATACAGAGGTCATAGATAAAAAAAATATAGAAATATACAGAAGCGTTGCACCAGGCCAGCATGTATTGCAAATAGGAGAAGATCTTAAAGAAGGAAATAATGTACTCTTGTGTGGCCAGAAACTCAGGCCTCAGGAAATAGGATTACTTGCCGCTTTAGGCAAAGATTCAGTAAAAGTATATAAAAAACCAGTTATTGGTATTATTTCTACTGGAGATGAAATAATATCAATAACTAATATGCCTGACAAAGGCCAGATACGTGATATAAATACTTATACTCTATCAAGTCTAGTGCAAAAAGCAGGTGGCATACCTGTTACTTATGGAATCGTCAGGGACGATTTTGACGCTCTTTTAGAGAAGTGTTCTATTGCGATTGCCCATTCAGATATGGTTTTTATTTCAGGAGGCAGTTCCGTTGGAACACGGGATTTGACAGTAGAAGTACTTTCCTCTTTGCCGGGCTCAGATATTATGGTCCATGGAATTTCCATAAGCCCAGGCAAGCCAACGATTCTGGCTAAGGTTAGTGATAAGGCTATATGGGGTTTGCCGGGCCATGCTGTGTCGGCCATGATAGTATTTGAAATTGTCATCCAGCCATTTATTGAAAAAATAAGCGGCCTTTCCCCGCAGTATAAAAAGGAATTAAGAATACCTGCGCTGCTTAGCAGAAATATATCATCCGCTCAGGGGCGTATAGATTATATCCGTGTCAGGCTGATAGAAAAGAACGGTATTAAATGGGCTGAACCAATTCTTGGCAAGTCAGGTCTCATAAGCAATCTGACAAAGGCTGACGGCCTCATCGAGATAGGAATAAATACGGAAGGACTGGATAAAGGCTCAGAGGTTTTGGTTATTCCGGTATAGGAAATGAGTAATAATCGCAACATATATTTAAAGATGAAAACTCTAAAAGAGGCGCGTGAAATCCTCTTTAATCTTTTTTCTGCAAATAGAAGTCTTTCAAGTGAATTAGTCCCAGTTACGGATTCAGTAGGAAGAGTGCTTGCAGAGCCGGTAACGGCAAAGGTTTCATCGCCTCATTTTCACTCATGCGCTATGGATGGGATTGCGGTCAAAGCTGAAAACACATTTGGCGCAAACGAATTAAGTCCAGTGAAACTCACTGTTGGAGAAAACGCATTCTTTGTCAATACCGGAAATGCACTTACTGAAAATACAAATGCCGTTATTATGATTGAACATATAAATACTATAGATGAAAACTGTCTGGAAATCGAAGCACCGGCATACCCCTGGCAAAACGTCCGCAAGATGGGAGAAGATATAGTAGCAACAGAACTGTTGTTCCCCCAAAACCATGTTATTACCCCCTATTGTTTGGGGGCGCTGTTATCCGGAGGCATATTTTCAGTTCCGGTAAAGAAAAAACCAAAAGTACTTATCATTCCGACAGGATCAGAACTTGTTGACTGGAGAAACGCTGTAATTGAAGATATTAAGCCAGGTCAGGCTCTTGAAACAAATTCATTTGTTCTTGGCAAACTTATTGAATCTTGCGGCGGTTCTTTTATAAGGTATGAGATAATCAAGGATGATCTGGAAAAAATAAAATACGCTGTTTACGATGCTGTGAATAGCGACTTTGACATTGTCCTTATTATAGGAGGATCATCAGCCGGATCAGAAGATTATGCCAAAACCGTAATTAACGATCTTGGGGAAGTACATGTCCATGGTGTAACAATAATGCCAGGAAAACCAGTAATAATAGGCTCAATAAAGAACAAGGCTGTATTCGGCATACCAGGATATCAGGTATCATCAATCGTGGCATTTGAACAATTTGTTAAACCTTTGATTTGCAGGATGCTCGAACAGCCTGACAATGAACGAAAAAAAATAAAAGTAGAACTTACACGAAAAATTGCCTCAAAGCTTGGAGTAGAAGAATTCCTGCGCGTAAAGTTAGGT
>JAHIKR010000027.1 GCA_018897415.1 Pseudomonadota bacterium | reverse complement strand
TGAAACCAATAGATATATATAAAGCAGAAATTCCTTATCACATTGAAAAAAACTGGGCTTTTTCAGAACAGCTCATCGGCGGCGATACCGATCTGGTTGCAGTAGTCATTATTAAAATTATGCAAAACGGCGAAATAAAGGATATATGGTTCGAAAAAAAGTCAGGCAACAGTTATTTTGACGAATCCGCTTTTAAAGCTGTTAAGAAATCAGACCCGCTTCCTAAACTGCCAAAAGAATATTTAAAACCTTATTATAACCTTGGCCTGATATTTACTCCTTCAGGGTTGAAAAAAGGGCACAATTAAATAAAATTAAAATTGTATGTTAAATAAACGTGTTATAAAAATAATTTTTATATGTTTGATAGCACCAGTATTTTTGATTGAGTCAGCTCATTGCCGAACAGAATATGATTATATTGATATAAATAATCCCTTTATAAGAAAAATTCCAATTGCAGTCCCTCTGTTCAAATCAATGTCAGGCAGTGAGAAAGAAAAAGTCTTGTCAAAAGAAGCATCAAATCTGCTCTCAAGATCATTGGAATTTACCGGTTACTTCAAGATAATTGACCGGGATGCCTATCTTGCAGATCCTAAAACGGACACAATTGGTTCAAATATCAATTTTAAGAACTGGACTGGCATAGGCGCTGAACTTCTTATTACAGGCAGTCTATTTTTAAAAGATAATGTAATTGAAATGGAACTCAGGCTTTATGACACATTTAAAGGTTTATTGATCGTTGGCAAGAGATATAAAGGTGTTGTAAATAACCAGCGTAAAATGATACATCGTTTTTGTGGAGAAATTATATATAAACTTACTGGCAACAGAGGAATTTTTGACAGTAAAATAGCTTTTGTATCCTCAGGTTCCGGAAACAAGAATATATACTTATGTGAATTTGACGGACATAATTCTGAACAATTGACCTATAATAAATCTATAACTCTTTCTCCTGCATGGTCATCAGATGCAAAATGGATAGCTTATACCTCTTACTCAAAGGGAAAACCAGATCTTTACATAAAAAACCTAAAAGATAAACATGGCGCCGTAGTTGCCAAAAAAGGGATAAATATCTCACCTGCATGGGTTCCAGGTAAATTTCAACTTGCCGCGACTCTCTCGTTTTCCGGCGACCCAGAAATTTATCTGTTGACCGGAAAAGGGGAAATTGTTAAGAATTTAACAAATAATTGGGGGATTGATGTATCTCCAACGTTTTCTCCGGATGGCAAAAAAATGGCATTTGTCTCAAGCAGGTCGGGTTTTCCCCAGATTTATATAATGGATTTAGATTCCGGACAGGTAAAGAGATTGACGTTTCAGGGAAAATACAATACATCTCCGAGCTGGTCTCCCAGAGGCGATAAAATAGCATATTCAGGCATGCAAAATGGGGAGATCAATATTTATACAATAGACGTTAAAGGAGAAGGCCTGACAGTACAATTAACACAAAACTCAGGAAACAATGAGTCCCCCACATGGTCGCCTGATGGAAGTCTCATTGCATTTAGTTCCACTCGTGAAGGGCCTTCCAGAATCTATGTTATGACTGCCTATGGAACTGATCAGAGGCGTCTGCTTGCTTTGCCCGGTGAGCAGACAAATCCTGAATGGTCACCAGGCGTTATTGATAACTAAAAAAATAATGTATCCCAAAAGGAGGAAAAAATGAAGAAAAAGTTGTGGATATGCGTAGCCCTTTTATTAGTAATTCCGGGATTGCTGATGGTCACTTCCTGTGCAAAAAAGACAGTTAAGGCTGATACTACCCAAGAGGACGAGGCAGCAAAACTGGCTGCTGAAAAAGCTAGACAGGAAGAGATTGATAGGCAACGCGATAGGCAACGCGCTATAGATGAAGAGAATCTTCAAAAAGAAGCGGCAAGACGTAAGATAATTGCAGCCAGAAACTTGTTCATGAGCGAAAATATCTACTTTGATTTTGATAAGTATAATCTTAAACCTGAGGCTCAGGAAGTTTTAAAAACAAAAGCTGAATGGCTAAGAAATAATTCCGGCGAATCAATTATTATCGAGGGCCATTGTGATGAACGCGGGACAAACGAGTACAACCTTGCCCTTGGCGACAGGCGTGCTCAAAGTGCAAATAATTTTCTGATTGACCTCGGCATTGCAGAATCCCGTTTAACAACGATCAGCTATGGTGAAGAACAACCTGCTGATCCCCGCCACAATGAAGATGCATGGTCAAAAAACAGGCGGGCTCACTTTGTCATAGAGTAGTCGATAGGGGATGAAGAACAATTTGGAGCTGCCCGCCTTCTGTGGCGGGCAGCTTTTCTAAGCTATTAACTTATGAAAAAGGCTTTATCTCTGCAATGAAATATTCAGTTTTATTTTTATTACTGTTTTTTAATATTTTGCTTGGTTGTGCGACGCATGGTGACGTTGTTACGCTTGAAAATCGGATGTCCTGGCTCGAGCAGCGTAATACAAAGTCAGAAAAATATAATAAAGAGCTAAAATCCAGACTAGAAGAATATATTAAACTACTGGAAGAAAAGGAACAGATACTTAGAAATCAATCTGCTGAATTACATGCAATGCACGATCAGCTAAAAACTGAAATGCAACTTTTAAGCGGAAGAATTGACGAAACTGATTATTTATTAAAACAAATGATCGAAAACCGGTTTAAAAGAATAGAGGAAGCTGCCGGTTTAAATAAGAATCGCTTAACACGCATAGAACAGTATCTCAATTTTGAATCAGATGAAAACGATCTGAAAATAAAACCAAAATCCCAATCCGAACAAGCGCTTTCAGAAGATGAATTATACTCGATTTCAAAACAGGCCTTTGATGCAGGCGACTTTGAAACTGCTCGCAAGGGGTTTAAAGACTTAATAAGTAGATTCCCAAATTCAGCAAATGCAGATAATGCGCAGTTTTGGATAGGTGATAGCTACTATAGTGAAAAATGGTATGAAAAAGCTATACTTGAATACCAAAAGGTTATAGAAGAATATCCGAAAGGCAATAAGGTGCCAGCTTCTCTTCTGAAGCAGGGATTTGCATTTCTTAATCTTGGAGACAAAGCAAATGCCCGTCTTATATTACAGGAACTTGTCAATAAATACCCAAAATCCAATGAGGCTAAAATCGCAACAAAAAAATTAAAGGAACTATAGGAGTCAATATCCACCAGTTAACATGATAAAGGTCATCGGTATAGATCCAGGCCTGGCTGCAACCGGCATTGGTATTGTAAGAGGAACAGGGATTAAAGTTGATGGCTTTTCTTATGGCAGTATTACTACTTCGAAAAATATTTCTTTGCCGACCCGCCTTAATCAAGTCTTTTCTAAACTTATCCTAATATTAAAGGATGAAAAACCAGATCTAATGGTTGTAGAAGATGTTTTTTCTCTGGAAAAGTATCCAAAGTCAGGTATTATATTAGGAAAGGTCAGCGGCGTTGTTCTTCTTGCTGGATGCCAGGTTAACGTGCCTTCGGTTGAGGTGTCAGTCCGTGAAGCAAAGCAGATCTTGACTGGAAATGGCAACGCAACTAAAATGCAACTCGAAAAAGCTGTAAGGCATTTAGTTAACCTAACAGCTCCTATTAGGCCTTATCATGCATCTGATGCTATGAGTCTTGCGCTTATAGGCTTGTTTCGTTACAAAAAATGTATTGAGCAAATCCTATTAAAGGATAAATAATATACTCAAGTTTCGCTCCCCCTAATTCCTATCAAGACTATAGGGGGCAGGTATTAGATAATTTTTTAAAAGAGCAAAATAATATGATTGATATTCTAAACCACTATACCTTGGGATTTGACCAAGACAGGCACATAGAAGGTTTTTCACCAGGGATAAAATGCCGTGCATGTCTCGCTCCTTACAAACTGACCTGCCCGCAATGCTTCGCAACGCGAGGCAGGCGGGGTGGGTATGCCTGCCCGCCATCGCTCTCGCTCAGGCGAGGCGGGCGGGGTGCCGTTGCCAAAGCCAGAGTGAACATATTTTGCTTTTTAAAAAAACTATCTAATACCTGCCCTTTAAAGCTTTTGTTGCATAGAGGGGGTGCGAAACTTGAGTACTAAGCTCAATCAATTTATCAAGAAGTTTGCTAAAGGAAATACCGGCAGTTGCTGCAGCAAGAGGTAAAAGACTTGTTGGAGTCATGCCGGGAATTGTATTGGTTTCAAGTACGTATATATCGTTATCTTTTAGGATCATATCGGTTCTACTATAGCCCCTACAAAATAGAGCCGAATGGGCAATTTTTGCATATCTTTGGGCTTTTTCAGTAAAATCGTCACTAATTCTGGCGGGACATATTTCCTGGGTTAAACCAGCGGTATATTTTGCCTCGTAGTCAAAGAACTCATGCTCTTTATTAGGAATAATTTCAACAATAGGAAGGGATTTTAGCTTTTCGTTACCTATAACGCTTCCTGTAATTTCGATGCCTTTAATATACGTTTCGATAAGGATTGAATCATCCTGCTCAAAAGCAATATTCGCGGCATTTTTAAGAGCTTGTGTTGATTTTATAATAGATATGCCGATACTTGAACCGCCTTGAACCGGCTTAACTACTAGAGGCAGTCCAAGCTGATTAGCAATCTTTTCAGGATCAATTTCTTCACCACGATTAACTGCAATATAAGGTGGTACAGGCAGTCCGGCTTTTTCATAAAGCTTTTTTGCAGCAATTTTGTTCATCGCAAGAGCGCTGCCAAGCACTCCAGTCCCCTGATATGGAATGCCAAGAAGATCAAGGAGTCCCTGCACCGTACCGTCTTCTCCGAAAGGTCCGTGAAGTATAATAAGGCCGGCATCAATCTTGGATGCATCTGCAACCAGACGGTTTATTTCTGTTTTAGGATCGTAACGGATAACTTTGTACTTTTCCTTGTCAAGTGCTTCATAGACATGGTCGCCACTTTTCAGAGAGACCTCTCGTTCAGAAGATTTACCGCCGGACAGAAGCGCAATTGTTAACTTTTTCATAGCATATCAATAAGTAACTACTCAGATGAATAGGCTGAAGGCTGAAGTCTGAAGGCTGAAGCTGCCTGGCAGCCTTCCACCTTCAGCCTAACCACCTAATTTTTTTGTGTGATCGCACATGATTTATTCCTAAAAGCCTTCCACCTTCAGTCTATCAACCTGAGGTTATAGATTTAACGAGTCTCAAATCGGTGTTGTCTGAAGACTTTAGGATTTGTTGTTTGAATTCATTGTATTCATCAAGTGTAATAAGGTTTTTTTCAAGCAAATTGGCAAGCTCATTGAGCTCTCTCAGGCGAACGGAAGCAGGGTCTTCTAGTTGCAGGTATTGACTTGATGAATTATTCCCTAATGCCGGCATGCCGTCAGAACCGTCGCCTATCTTAATAGAAGCTAAGCCTCCCAATAAGCTTACTTCGACTGTTCTGCCGTGGAACAGAGGAGAATTGAGAGTTTCGCGAAGGGTCATTCCTTGTTTTTTAATGCGCCTGTAAAAGAGGTAGACAGAAGCAATGATAAGGGCTGAACCCCCAAGAAATATCCATAGCATGTAATTGACAATGCCTTGGAAAAAAATTACCAATAGCCCTACTCCTGCAATTAAAAGAACATGGAATATAACAATAAAGCAGGCTAGCATAACTCCTTTAAAGAGGCTGTCTTCATCTTTCTTCTTAAAAAACATAATTAATAATAAGACCTAATATATAAAAAACTGTAATCGTTCAGGGTTCCAGGGTTCAAGGTTCAAGGTTAGAGAGCAATGAAGAGATCAAGGCAACCAACCGTAAACCGTTAACGGTTATGATTATTTAACCTTTTGAACCAATACGTTCCATTACGTCTGCCATATATCGCTGAGGTATTTCATGTGTTATTGATGTGTTTCGAAGTGAATTCAGTTTCATTATCAAGAAGTTTAATTTTTTTATTGTGCGATATTTTTCAGCAGTGTCATCCATTTTGGATAATAGATCTTCCATGTGATTTATTTCTTTTTTTAATTCTATTTCCGGTGGTATACAGTCCGCATTTTTTAATATCTTATAGGCAAGACGGAGCTCTTCCATAATATAACTGTCATCTTCAAATTTAAGAGGCTTGCCGGCGCCGGGCAGATTATCAAATTCGCCTTTTTTCTGAGCTTGCCGGATGCGTTCTTCAACAATTTTTTCGAAACCAGTTAACATGGTAAGTTTAATATAATATAATTTACGACATATTTTCAAGCAATAAAACAAAAGGCCTCTCTGAATTCTACCAGAGAGGCCTTACTTCAAGCTGGTGGCGATGCAGGGAGTTGAACCCCGGACACTACGGATATGAGCCGTATGCTCTAACCGACTGAGCTACATCGCCATAATAATCCTAAATCTTGGATTCCCAATTTTGACAACGGCTTCTCTAACAAGTCAACTGCATTAAGTCAAGTCGAATTCATCAGAGTTCTATGATGGAAAAGATCCGGCAACTTCAATCGTAAATTCATCCAGATTTTCCGGAAGATCAGCAAATACTAACATAAACGGTATGATTGCGCCCGCTTTGACCTTAACATTAGATTTATTGTCGCCGAAGCGGTTCGAAAGCCTGTTGTTTATAGCGTCAAGATCCATATTCAGAAGGTCAGGTTCTGACAGTATCGTGCCGCAGTAAACTGTTTTTGAAAGTATTTTTTCCTTTGTATAGAGTTTGCCGGTTATGCTTATATAATTGCGGGCATCGGAATATCCATTTTTTGCTTTGCCCGTAATTACAAGGAGTTTTCCGATTTTTGAGTTTTCTACAAATTTATTATTTATATCAAAGGGGTATATCTTAAAATTTCCAACATCCTGAACTTCAGGCTTTAAAAAGTTACTGACAAAGGGGATATTAATCCCGACGCTGTCGAGCAGCACATATGTACCGTAGGCACCACTAATTAAGAGTGCTGCAAGCAACAATAAAAGGACAGGCATGTTTATCCTTTTTTTTGCAGCAACCTTTGATAGACTTTCGTCGGCTATTATGCCTTCTTCTATCTTATCAGCGATCGCTGTTGATTTTTCAGTCTCTTGTTCATCAGATAGGGTCCCCAGATTGAATGCTTTTGCAGCTTCGGTTTCAGCCGGTATTTCATCAATTTCTGGTTCCAGATCGAGATCCAGTTCAAGATAGGGTTCTTCAGGCTCCTTTTCAGCATTTAAATCTTCATCTATCTCAAGGGAATTATCGATGTCAGACAAATCAATTCCTTGAGGTTCCATTTCGGCTTCTTCAACCTTGTACTGTTCACCAAATTCAGTTTCTTCATCAGGAATTGCAGCTTCAACTTCAGTTTCAGGCATTACTTCACTCGACTTATCTGGTTCCTCAGAAAGTGAAGAAGAAGGATAGGCTAAAAAAACATTTTTACATTTTGAACATCTAACTTTTGAACCTGTTTGTTTCAGAAAACTTTCATTAAGATTGAAAGG
>JAHIKR010000255.1 GCA_018897415.1 Pseudomonadota bacterium | reverse complement strand
GTGGGTTTTTGGTTGTGGGTTGGGTTTGGGTTTGGGTGATTTTGTTTGTAACGAGCGTGCGGTAGCCTTCGAGAGGGTTGTTGACGAAATCACCCGAAGGCATACCGCCCGCTATTAGCTTTAAGTGCTTGGGGGTAAAGATAAATTATAAATATCGAATGTGTTCTGAAAAATTAATTAAAAGCTGTCCTATCCGCTATATGGGGAGAAAGGAACTATGAGAGTTGATAATTGGGTTGACGAATTAAGGAATCAGTTAAAAAGCTTTGACGCAGAAACATCGAGCAGTGAAATAAAAATGGCTGATATCACGCTTGGTTACGTTGACACGCAAGGCCTAATCCATTACCACAAAATTGAATACAGGGCAAAAGGATTTGAGAAGAAGCCAGTCTCAAGCCAATCACTACAGAGATAAAATTGCCGCGTTAAATTTCTGATAGCGGATGAGCAAAATGGCCGCCCTTTCCATAGCTATGCGCTTTTCTCTCCATCCTCAAATTTTCTTTTCTGTTTTTTCCTTGCCATCACGTAATCCTCCTTTTTTTCTCACCTTAAAAATAGCCCAAGATTGACTTTTGTGCAAGAAAATCCTTTGGGAAAATTCACCTCTACAACAAAGCCTTCTTTGTGGTTTGCCTCAAAGTAGGCTTTGTTGTATCAGAAGTATTCTGCCCCTTGCGGGGAGTCTCAATTTTTCCAAAGGACTCCAGGAAGGTCGCTCGCTTGGCGCTTGCTCTCTTCGGGCATATCTGTTTTCTTGACAAAAGAACGGCATTTCCTGGGTTGCCTGAAAATGCCTTCAAATCATTGGGCTTATATTTTCGGCGTTAAAAGAAAGGAGGCTCACATGAGCCAAGTAAAAAAAGAAACATTAAAGAAAAACGAAAAATTTGAGGATGGGGTGCTGCGCGCGGATGCCTGCATGGAAAGGTATTCAACTTCACGCGATTCTCAATACAGAACGTATCAAGAGGATCTGCCGGCGAATTCTTTCGGTTTATCCGCACTCTGGGAAGAAAGAAATCTAATGAAGAACGTTTATCAGCTCATGGCTAAAGGTTTTAAGCCCAGCGGCTCTGAGAGCCTGGAAGACTTTGTTGAAAAGCACCGGGATTTGCTGGATGAGGGAGGTGATTTCTAATGCAGGAATTTAAAAAGATTACAACTAGTGAAGTAACTGAGAAATTAACCATAGGTCAGATTGAAAGAGTCTGGCAGCAGATTGATTCAAGAAAAGAGCATGATCCGAATCCGCTTAGCTTGCAGGTTTTCTGGTTTGCAGGCGTAGAGGTTTGGGTAATAGATGAGGGAGGCGTCATTACGATGATGTTTCCTAATGAAGAACAAGGAGTAATAAAAAATGTGGATACGAAAAAATAAGTTAATCAAAGAAATAAGCTGGAAGGAAATTTTGGATTGGGTAGTAATTGGCGGGGTGTTGTGGGTAGAAATTCAAGAGAAGGAGGTGATAGACGTATGTATAGCCCAGTGTTAAGCGAAACAATGGTTAAAACGTTATATAGGCTGAAATGTAGCCAAGACAGGCCGATGACTGTAGTGGTTGAGAAGCTACTTGTGCGTTCGATAGCATCTATAGAGAAAGGACCCGTATGTGAGAAATGCACTAGCGAAAATAATAACGATTGCAGGAACTGTTATTTTTCCTGTATTACCAGGGAGGGTTTGAAATGTTAACCATAAATGAATTAAGGCAATTTAGCGGAACAGGGAACTGGTACAAACATTTAAGCGGATATCTTTACACCGATGGCGTTTTGTATATGGCGAAAGCCGGTGGTGCATTTTGGCTGGTTGATAAAATATTGTTAACGACGAGAGAAAAAAATAATTTACAGGAATTTGGCGTCTGGAAGCTTGAAATCAATGAGGATAAATCGGCAATCCTAGTATGTGAGGATGGTAATTATCACGAGCTTTACCGGGAGAAAATCGAGTGGACAGATTTTCCGCTAAATAAGATTGATTTATGGTTTGAAAATGGCGTTTTAATACTACCGAGTGAACATTAAAAAAGGTTGAAAAATATGCAGAGTTTTGTTAAAAATTATTTGACAAAAATGAATTTATGGTATATATTGTAAATGGCAATCATTTCCATTTACTAAAGGAGTAGGCGTGCCAAATAGAGAAGGTTTAGGGCCCCCTTGGTGGCAAGGAAAATTTAGAGGTTGTGGTTACCGGCTCACTATAGGCCGAGAAGCAATTCTTGAAGTTTTAGCAAAATCAGAGAGGCACTTGAGCGCGGAAGATATTTATATGAAAATCCACCCTCGTCATCCGAATATCGGTTTAACCACTATTTACAGGACATTAGATGTTTTATCCAGCCTTGGCATGGTTTACAAACTTGATTTCGGAGATGGGAGAGCGCGTTACGAGTTTGCTGAGGGGCCTAAGGGCGCGCATCATCACCATCATTTAGTTTGTACCGATTGCAACAGGGTTATAGATTATACTGATTTTATAGATGAAGAAGTGGAGCTTCTTAAGCAAACGGAGGAAGGGCTTTCTAAGAAGTACAACTTTAAGATTACTAATCACCTTATCCAATTTTACGGTTTATGCGAAAAATGTAGCGGTAAGAAATAACCGCTATATTTTTTTCTCTTATAATGGAAATGGTTTCCAATAACAAAAGGGAGGTGTGATATGCCGCGTTTTGATGGAACAGGCCCTATGGGGCAAGGTGCGATGACAGGCGGTGGTAGAGGATATTGTGCGGTAGCAGTAAATGGTACAGGCGTAAGACCGATGAGCGGTCGCGGTTTTTACGGTAGGGGTGGTGGCCGCGGGCATAGGAATTGTTTTTACACTACAGGGCTTCCGGGCTGGATGAGGGCTCAAAGAGGAATGCAGGCGTTTGGCGGTCTTGGTAGTGCTATATCAAAGGACGATGAATTAGCGATTCTAAAAGATCAGGCAGGCTATCTTAAAGACGAGCTTGACGCAATACAGACGCGTGTTCAGGGTTTAGAGGGTAAACAAGAAGAGGGGAAATAGTTATCCTAAAGTTTCATTAAGAGAGGAGTTATTAAATATGAGAGTCGGAGTCGTGTTGGAAGATGAGAATGGCGTTCATGGCAATGTCTGCGCGCATTTTGGGCAGTGTAAGTTTTTCTTCTTAGCGGATATTGATAAAGATAAGAAGAAAATAACCAGTACTCGCATTGTGCCGAATACCGCTGTGCATGGCGGAGGCGGGTGTGTCGCAGTGGATGAGATTCTAAAGTATAAGATAACTCATGTTATCGCAGGAGGGATGGGGATGGGCGCTCAGCAGAAATTTGCGCAGGCAGGCGTTGAGGTATTTGGCTATTCCGGTAATGTGCAAAAAGCGCTTGATGATTTCATGAATAATACATTAGGCGGTCTTGATGCGTGTAAGGATCATGGTCAAGGCGGTAGTTGTCATTAAGAAGGAAGGTTCAGAATG
>JAHIKR010000254.1 GCA_018897415.1 Pseudomonadota bacterium | reverse complement strand
TCCTTGAACGGCACATTATTCTCAGCCATACAAGCGACCATGCAGGCTCCGCAACCAGTGCACTCGTCCAGGTTTATGACCATTCCATACTTTTTGGCTTTTTTGTGTTTGCCTTCTTCTTTCATCAAAACCTCATATTCAGTTTATACTTTGGTCAGCCTAGCCCTTATCCCCCATGCTGCATCAAAACCGGATACTGGATCTTCTACCGGACCGATGAGTTCGTTAAAATTACATCCCTTACCAGCGAGGTACTTATCGTAAGCGGTATGGCCAAGTCCTCTTGGCAAAGCTACTATGCCGGGCATAATTCCTTCATAAAGATGTACTTTAACTACCGCTCTACCTCTTGGAGTATGTATTGATGCATACCCGCCTTCAGTAAGGCCTATCTCTTTACCTGTCTTTGGGTTTACATCAACACATGCATATTTACCTTTAAGAACTGTATCCTCCACAGTCTTTATTACAAATGGTGGATCACCAATATACCCATTTGATAGTCTGATGGAATCATAAGGTATAAGTACAAGAGGATACGAAGCCATGCTGCCCTCAACGTTTACCGGACTAAAGTCGGAAAGTGATTCCATGGCCTTGGGATAAAAATCAAATTTTCCTGTTGCGACTTTTGAATTCGAATCAGAACAAAAACCATTTTCCACTAACTCACCCCATTTAGCACCTAATGTTTCTTCAAGACAGGCCTCATAGCTGTTCCACGGAAAAGCATCTGCTATTCTACCTCCCAGCGCTTTTGCTATAAGAATTATAGTATCTCCAACATTCTTTGTATTAAACTGGGGTTTTACTACTGGCCTTGTCAGACCAATAACATTTTTTTGCAACCCGGCTGGCGTTGGGACATCCTCATAGCGTTCGAGGTAAACATGATTAGGCAGGATTAAATCAGCATTGCTGGCAGTTTCGTCCATATATGATGAAAAACTTACAACAAACGCTATATTACCAAATGCTTTTTTAATTGCTTTACTGTCAGGCATTGAATACAGAGGATTTGCACCTGCAACAAAGAGAGCCTCAAGTGCCCCATCTCCGGAATTAATAACTTCAGCCAATCGATTTAACAAAGATTTTGCATGCGGATATTCACTGCCTGCTCCATCTATACGTTCTTTTTGCACGCCATTTGTTGCAGTTTCATCCATTTCAACCTTAGACCATTTAATATAATCGGTCTCAGGAACAGCCCAAACACCGCCCTTTTTATTGATATTTCCTACAAGAGCATTTAATGCGTGCACTGCCATAAATTCATTAAGGCTGCCCGGGATGCTTCCCTGCCCTCGGCCACAAATTGCCAAGGGTTTTGAAGCTCTGGCAAAAGTCTTAGCCAGTGAAACTATGGCAGTACTGTTTATTCCTGTTATATTTGATACTTTATCAGTGCTATACTCGTTTAGAACAAGTTTTTTAAAAGCATCAAAGCCGGATTGGCTATCAATTTTTTCCTTATTATATAGCGATTCTTTTATGATAACATTCGCAAGGCCTAGTGCCAAGGCTGCTTCAGTGCCTGGTTTTATTGGAATCCATTTATCGGATTTTGCTGCTGTATTTGACAGACGAGGTTCAATCTGTATCACCTTTTTGCCATTGGCTTTCCAAGCGCTGTTGGCTTTAAACATACGCACCGGCGAACCCCATCCATCAATTATTCCGCTTCCAAAGCTTAATATAAAGTCTGCATTTTCAGCATCAAATCCGGCTTTAGCAGATACTCCCTGCATAAGCTGCATTGTCATCTCGTATGAGTCTTGAATGGAAGGCATGGTCATAAAATTGGGTGAGCCATATGCCGTCAGAAATCTTTTAAAAAGATTGGGCACTGTTCCGCTATCTGAACTCACAATAGAGCCAACTGCATGAGATTCGCCGTTTGATCTTATGTCTGAAAGCTTTTTTGTAACCTCAAAAATAGCTTCATCCCAGGATATCTTTTCCCATTTTCCTTCGCCTCTTTCCCCTGCTCTTTTTAATGGAGACTTCACACGTGTGGGGCCATAAAGCAACTGAAGACCCGATAAACCCAGTACGCATATACCGCCATCATTTACCGGATATCCTTTCATACCCTCTATCTTAACCGCCCGGTCATCAACTTTGCGAACAGTAATACCGCAACCACCGGGGCAGAGAGCGCAGACCGAATTCACATAACTGTATTCACCATCCGGTGGAACAGGAGTCCACGGCCAATTCTGTGACCATATAGATACATCATCCATCAGTTTCCAGGGCAATGGCGTAATAGCTGTACCAGCTGCACCACCAATTACAAATGACAAGAAACTTCTTCTGCCTATTTTCATAGATTCTACCCCTTAAAAATGTGTAGCTCTTAAGGCTAATCGGCTTTAAAGTTTATTTACTTATGGCATACAAAACATGCCTCTTTGACTGTCTTAACACTTGCTTGGTTGCCGGTCTGTTTCTCATAAGGTAATGGAGCCCAGTTTAATGGCCATGGGAGTGTCTCAACATCTGTTTTGATTTCCTTTGTAGCATGGCATTCGGCGCAATCATCCATCTTCATGCGCTCCCATGTATATTTCCTTAAACCTGATATGTTTTTCCCCCAGATATCCCGGCTGTAACCTGTAATTCTGTTTTTTTCATAAACTCTTGAATGTTTGGATTCACCAATGTGTCCGTGACATGTACCACAATCCATCTCCGCCTTTTTGACATGAGCTGCATGGGAGAAAAATACGCAGTCCGGCTGTCTTGCATATACCAGCCATGGAACCTCTCTTCCATTTGCCACATATTCCTCAACAAACTTTATTTCGTTAGGATCCTCTCCCTGGGCCTCTTCATGGCAGTCAACGCACTGCGCAAGTTTTGGAATCCCGGAAAAACTTCCATCCTCACGGAAGAAATGGCAGCTTTCACACCCATCTTCCACAGCCTCAACATGAAGTACATGGTTAAAATCTATAGGCTGTTTTTTCTGGGAATAGAGAAGCTTCGGGAATATCACCCATCCTAAAACAAGACTTGCAGCAAGCCCAAGAATGAAAAAAAGGATAATTGGTCCGGTAGCCCCATCAGCAGAAACTTCTTTAGCTTTATCATCTTGTGTACTCATGAAAACTCCGTCAAGCTTGGTTGATGTTTGAATGCACTGGTAAGATATTTAATAGAACAAATAATTCTAAATTCTTTACCTTTAGATTTCATTTTTGTCAAGTAAAATTGATGACGTCAAAAAGTTTTTTCTATCACTGTCCATAACTGTGCAAGCCCGGCAGAAGATTCACCCCAAAATAAGTGAAAAGAACGGCCATAAAACCTATAATAGAAACATATGCGATTCTTTTACCATGCCAACCTCGCATCATTCTGGCATGCAATAATGTTGCATAAATAAACCAAGTAATTAAAGACCATGTTTCTTTAGGATCCCATGACCAGTAGCTCCCCCAAGCAGAGTTGGCCCAAACAGCTCCCGTTATTATTCCAATTGACAGAAATAAAAAACCAAATGTCACCATTTGATGTGTCAAATTGTCCAGAAACGCCGGCTCGGGGAAATGTGAAAGCAAATAGCTCTCACCAGTTTTATCCCTTTGCTTAAAAAGATACATCAAGCTTAAGCCAAAAGCTATCGCAAAGGCAGCATAACCGAGAAAACATGTCACGACATGAGCAATCAGCCAGTTGCTTTTCAATGCAGGGATTAAAGGCTGTATTCGATCATTTATATTGGGAGAAAGGGAAGCATAAGCCATAGAAAGAAATACAATGGGCATTGCAAATGCCCCTATTATTCGATTTTTGTAAGTTCGCTCAATTACAAGATAAATAACAGCTATGGCCCAGGAAAAAAAGACCAGGGATTCATACATATTCGATAAAGGCGCATGTCCTATGCCAAGCTTATAAGACTCAACCCATCGCATAATAATACCAGCAGCATTGCCCATAGCGCCTAAAAAAGCTACCCATGTCGCCAGCAAACCAGGAAGCGTTTTTTTGAAGACCCATGCAGTAATATATAATATTGCTGCAAGCCCGTAAATAAACGTCACAATCGACAACAAATTTGAACTATCCATGATTTATGTCCTTCAGTAACAACTTAATTAATGACAGATTAGTAAAAAAGTCTTCTGCGAATGACTTTGAGCATTTTTCCCCGCTATAATTTAGCAAGATTTTGTGAAAACTTTTTTACTCTGGCCTGCATTCCCAATTTGTTTTTATTTGCGGTACCTACTACCATGACTTTAGTTTTATTCCCAGTTTTTATAACTTCAATACAAAGCCTCTTATGCGACATAAAAAAAGTAACAAAACACCCGATAATCATAACTATAAATCCTGAGTAAACAAACAGTACCCCTGGATCCCAGGTCACTTGAAGCCCGGTATAATATCTATTATCAAAATCAGCTACAGAAAAAATTAAATCCCCTTTTCTCATCTTGTCAAAGCTGGCAAAATTCAAAGGCAGTATTATATTAATGGAATTTCCATCTTTTCTGTTGAGAATCCCGATAAAAGTTTCACCAAGACTAATACTTTTATAATTAAATGAATTTCTGTAATCTTTGATAACAAAGTTGCCCATACCTTCAGGGAGTTCAACAGGCTGCCCTATCTTCGTCTTTTGCTTATATGCCATACCGGTTTCCCGGCTTACGATATTTAATGTAATTTTCTCGGGAGGAAGCATTCCATAACTTGCCTGGAATAAATTTATCCCTTTATAACGAAGAGGCTCATTAACAATAATATCCTCCTTTAAAACAGATTTTCCATCTTCTATAATAGACAGGGTTGAACGGAATTCTTTTGGTGCTCCGGTTTCATAAAAGCTCACGCTGAAATTATCACATCGTATTTCAAAATCTAAATTATGCATTTGTTCGGTTTTTTTTAATCTAATACTATTTACTGTTTCTCCTTCCGGAATGTTAACAAACCCTTCAAATCCAAAGATGGAACCTATAAGTCCTCCGAACAAAAGTAGAATAACGCTTAAATGCACAGTATAAACACCTACGCGAGTCCAGCG
>JAHIKR010000253.1 GCA_018897415.1 Pseudomonadota bacterium | reverse complement strand
TTTAGAAACTCCATATAACAACGAAGCGCTATTCTGGCTCGAAGGTGAACAGCAGTGTGGTCAGAATATACAGCCCATCCTGCTTCCAGCCCAGTGTGTGTTCCTTTTCTGCAATCTAGATGAAATCAATCTATTCAGCGGACTTGGATCAACCGGTCTGGCTTCCGGAAATACAATAGAAGGGGCAAAAATAAGCGCTCTATTAGAAATTATTGAACGCGAAAGCGAAGGATTATCTCTTTACACCCCCTTTCGATGCTTCAGTCTTGAGGCTGAAGACCTTCAGGTCGCAGATTTATTAGAAGACTATAAAACCAAGGGAATAGCGGTTCAATTCCAGGATATAACCCAGCCATTCGGTGTCCCATGCTATAAGTGTTTTGTTGTCAGCCAAAACGGAGAAATTGTTAAAGGAACCGGCGCACATCTTAATGGCAAAAAAGCTCTTATTTCAGCCTTAACTGAAACTCCTTATCCTTACCCGAACGGGCCTGCTTCAAATCCCGGCTACAATGGGCTGCCGACGCTACGCTTTGAAAATCTGTCCGATTACTCAACCAGTAATCCTGTTAAGGATCTGGCGATTCTTGAAACTCTGCTTATGGCTAATAACCACAAACCGCTATATGTTGACTTGACCAGAAAAGACCTTGGCATACCTGTAGTAAAAGCTTTAATACCAGGAATGGAGATGATATCGGATTTTGATCGCTTTTCCAGGGTCAACCCGCGGCTGTTTGCGAACTATCTGCAGCTTTTTCAATCATGAAAAAATCTATTATCATAGGTATAATGGGAGGAGGCAAGGCAACACGAAAAGATGAAAAAGCTGCATACCGTCTGGGAGGCCTGATTGCAAAAGAAGGATGGATTCTGTTAAATGGTGGAAGAAATGCCGGCATAATGGAAGCCTCGGCAAAGGGAGCTTTTGATCATGGAGGACTAACTGTCGGGATACTCCCTGACGATAACTGCGACAGGGTTTCTGAGTATATCAAAATACCCATTATCACAGGAATGGGGAATGCAAGAAATTGTATCAATGTACTTTCAAGCGATATTGTTGTTGCATGTCCAGGCGGACTTGGCACTTTATCTGAAATTGCCCTTGCCCTTAAAAACAGCAAAGCAGTTATACTTCTGAATTTTGACGGGGAAAAAGCTCTTGAGCTCTATAATACTAAGAATTTGCTGCATTACGCAAAAACGCCTGAACAGGTAATAGACATAATCAAAAAGATTCATATACATTTTTAACCATTACTCTTGAGAGCAGCAAATCTTCTTTGGTTGTAATTTTAACGTTGCACCTGCTACCTCTGATAACCTTAACTTTTATACCCAATAGTTCTACAAGCATAGCATCGTCTGTACCTGTAATCGCAGCACGCTTAGCATTTTCATGGGCATCTCTGATTAATTTATATTTAAAAGCCTGAGGTGTCTGTGCAAGCCATATGTTTTTTCTTTCAATTGTATTCTCAATAAATCCTGAGCTGTTAACTCTTTTTAAAGTATCATATGCAGGTATGCCAAATATGCAAGCATCATAATCAGTTGCGCATTTTATACATTCTGATAACTGTTCAGAGCTGATAAACGGACGCACGCCGTCATGGATAACTACAATACTATCCATGTTATCAATTTCCAGAAGACCGTTATAAACTGAATCCTGACGCTCAGCACCGCCAGGCACAAGACTTACCTTCTTTTGAAAATTCTGACGATTAAGTATATTATCATTACAAAATGCAAAATCTTCTTCCGGAACAACAAGAAAGATTTCATCTATCATATTACATTCACTAAATACCGCAATTGTGTGGCTTATAAGCGGACGGCCATCAAGCAATAAATACTGCTTACGCTCTTTATCGTCCATCCTTACGCTCTTGCCTGCTGCTACTATTATTGCTGAAGCCGTCATAGAAGGTTCACGGTTCACGGTTCACGGTTTTTTTTAATGAATTTTTTAATAATTAAAGCATGGTAACTACTCAGGTTTACGGTTCACGTTTGGTTGCCTTGATTTCTTCATTGCTCTCTAACCTTGAACCCTGGAACCGTGAACCCTGAACCGTTACTATTTCAAGTAACTAAGCTCTTTGGGAAGAGGTACGCCTTTTCCCATTGTATCCTCACCGTAATTGACACTGGTAAGAATTTTAATATCTCTTAACGCACGAACATCCCCTTCAAATCTAACCTCAGTTATGTTTTCGTTCTGGATCAT
>JAHIKR010000252.1 GCA_018897415.1 Pseudomonadota bacterium | reverse complement strand
CTCCATGGCTTTTTCTCATTTATTGACCGATATGGGTATCGATCCCATTTTCCAGATGACCGGAAGGGACCGGAATCGCCTGGCCCTTCAATCAGATCTTCTGAGTGCATGGGTACTGGGGATTAGAAATGTGCTTGCCTTAACAGGTGACCACCCGACTATGGGCGACCATCCTAATGCAAAACCGGTTTTTGATCTTGATTCTGTCTCGCTTCTTGAGATGATTGGCAAGCTGAATTCCGGTTATGATATGGCAGGCAACGAACTGAAAGGGGCTCCCGAGTTTCTCCCCGGGGCGGTGGTTAACCCAGGAGCAGACAACGAAGCGGCTCTGGATTTGCAGATTATGAAAATGGAGAAAAAGATTGAGGCGGGTGCCAAGTTCTTTCAGACACAGGCGGTTTATGATACAGATCTTTTTGAAAAATTTATAAGGCGTGTAGAGGGATTTAATATCCCGATTATAGGCGGGGTCATATTACTGAAATCAGCAGGTATGGCAAGGTTCATGAACAAGAATGTGGCAGGAGTATTTGTGCCTATTCCTTTGATAAAAGAAATGACAGATACAAAAGATAGAGTTAAAAAATCAGTTGAGATTGCGGCCAGTATAGTTAAGAGGCTGAAAGATCTATGCCAGGGCGTACATATTATGGCACTTGGCTGGGAGAAAATGATTCCTGCTGTATTGGATCAAGCAGGCGTATAAGGAGGAAAGAATAATGACTTTTGAGGTGCCAAAGGTTTCTTACACCGGAAAGATAAGGGAAACTCCGCTGGGACAGGAAGGCAATACTGTTACTGTTGGTGGTGAATCGTGTTATTCGTTTCATCTTTTTGAAGGTGAAATGCCTTATCCTCCGAAGATAGCAATGGAGGTTTATGACAGTGAACCCGAAGACTGGCCCGATACAGCTTTGGAACCGTTTGCTGATGTTATTAAGGACCCTGTTGCATGGGCTCGTAAGTGCATTGACACATATGGGGCGGAAATGATTGCATTGCAACTGGCCAGCACTGATCCTAATGATAAGGATATTTCAGCTGACGAGGCAGCTAGAATAACTAAAGAAGTCTCCGATGCAGTGGATGTCCCCCTGATTGTTTGGGGAAGCGGAAATGTTGATAAGGATACAAAGGTATTAAAGGCGGTTTGCGAGGTTTGCGAAGGTAAGAACCTGATTATAGGTCCTGTTGTAGAAGGGAATTATCGTGCTATTGGGGCAGCAGCTATAGCCTATAAGCATACTGTGGTTGCTTCAACTCCAATCGATATAAATCTCGCCAAACAACTTAATATCCTTTTAGGTAATTTAAATGTGCCGGATGAAAAGATTCTTATTGATCCATCTACTGGCGCTCTGGGATATGGGCTTGAATATTGTTACAGTGTAATAGAACGGATTCGGATGGCAGCGCTGGTTCAGGAAGATGAAAGACTTCAATTCCCAATTATTTCTAATCTTGCCAAAGAAGTGTGGAAGACAAAAGAGGTTAAAGTCCCTGAATCTGAAGCGCCGTTACTAGGGGATATGAAAAACAGAGGGATATTGATTGAAGCCTTAACTGCTCAGTGTGTACTCCTTGCCGGAGCTGATATTTTGGTAATGAGACATCCTGAGGCGATTAACTTAGTCAAAGAATCAATTAAAGATCTAATGGCTTGAGAGAGGAATGAACGGTGTCTAAGATAATTTGTTCGGCAGCGATTCGAGGTGCCCGCAATATTGTGGGCATGGCAGAGGCAAAATATGAGGAAGCATTGAAAAAGTGGGGGCCTGATCAAAAGATCGAATTCCCCAATACAACATATTATCTTCCAATTATCTATGGTATGCTGGGCATTCCTGTTAGCACTTTAAGGGATGTCAAAGAAGTAATGGACAAATGCAATGAACTGGTTCCTGCTACAGTAAGTGACAATGTCTGGCTTCCATATCTGGCCCCGGCACTTGAAGCAGGGATGGCCACATTTTTTGCAGAAGAGATAATCGAGGCGATTAGATATCTTGAAGAACCGGATTTTTATACAAAGGGAGAAGACCCGCTTCCTGATAATATCTGGCTGGGTGCTGCCGATGATGTTATTATGCGGAAGCGGGGGGTAGAGTTTGTCGACGGTACTGCTCCAGGATTTGCTGCGATACTGGGTGCCGCACCAAGTGTTGAGATTGCGGCAAAGATTGCAATAGAGCTTCAAGAGAAGAATCTGTATGTTTTTATGTGTTCTGATCACGAAGGCAAAACCATGTCGGAACAACTGATAGAGGCCGGTGTTCAGATCGGTTGGCCTACCCGGCTGGTCTCTTTTGGGCCGAGCTATACAGCAACAGTATTTGCCATGGGATTTGCAACACGTGCCGCAATGTCTTTCGGTGGGGTTCAACCAGGAGACTTTGTTCGAAATCTCCGTTACAATAAGGATAGAATTTTTGCTTTTGCAATGCCGCTGGGTACAGTAACAGATGAGTGGTATGCCAATGCTGCAGGCGCTATTAACTGGGGATTTCCAACCATAGCAGATACGCCGATACCCGAGATTCTACCTACCGGTATTTGTACATATGAACATGTAGTAAGTAATGTCCCCCACGATAATATAGTTGCTAAGGCTATTGAAGTTCGAGGGTTGAAGGTAACGGTCAGCAAGGTTGATATTCCCATGTCTTACGGTCCTGCATTTGAGGGAGAGCGTATCCGCAAGGATGACCTTTATTTTGAATGTGGCGGTGGAAGAACACTCGGAGTCGAGCTTACCATTTCAAAAGATATGACCGAAGTCGAAGATGGAAAAGTTGAAATGATTGGCCCCGACCTTGACCAGGTTAAAGAGGGCGATAAGCTTCCATTTGCAATGGTTATAGAAGTTGCTGGACGCCAGATGCAGTCTGACTTTGAACCGATATTAGAACGCCAGATCCATCACCTTGTTAACTATGTGCAGGGCATAATGCATATAGGGCAGAGAAGCATTATGTGGATCAGGGTTGGCAAGGCTGCTGTTGAAAAAGGATTTTTACTCAAACATCTTGGCAAGGTAATGCATGCAAAATACCATCAGGATTTTGGTAATATTCTTGATAAAGTCCAGGTTAAGATTTACACAGAGGAAGAAAAGGTCAAAGAAGTTATAGAGCAGGCAAAGAAGGTATATAAAGAGAGAGATGCGAGAGTTGAAGGTATGACTGATGAAACAGAGGAGACCTACTATTCATGTACCTTGTGTCAGTCTTTTGCTCCAAGCCATGTATGCGTAATTACTCCTGAACGCACAGGGATGTGCGGCGCCTATAACTGGCTTGACTGTAAGGCTTCTTTTGAGATCAATCCTACGGGCCCGAATCAGCCTATTATAAAGGGGGAATGTACGGGACCCGTTCTTGGACAGTGGAAGGGTATTACTGATTTTGTTTACAAAGCGTCACGCCAGAAAGTAGAACAAGTATCTGCATACAGCCTGATGAATTTTCCAATGACTGCATGTGGCTGCTTTGAGTGTGTGGCTACAATCCTTCCGATGTGTAATGGCATAATGGTAGTTAGCAGAGACTTTATGGGCATGACACCATGCGGTATGAAATTTACGACCCTTGCCGGGATGGTCGGAGGCGGAAACCAGACACCCGGTTTTCTTGGCGTAAGCAAGCATTATATTTGCAGCAGAAAGTTCCTGATGGCTGAGGGAGGCTTAAAGCGTGTGGTATGGCTTCCAAAGATGTTGAAAGAGGAACTTGCCGAAAGAATGAAACCAATATGCGAGGAAATGGGTATCCCGGATTTTCCGGATATGATTGCTGATGAAACAATTGGAACAACAGAAGAAGAAATTCTTCCTTTTCTCGAGGAGAAAGGGCATCCTGCATTTACAATGGATCCGCTGATGTGATTTTAGTAAGCAGAGAACAAAATAAAGGAGAAGAATGGTTATGGGACTTTCAGGTATAGAGATATTTAAAAAGCTTCCGAAGACTAACTGCGGCAAGTGTGGAGTTCCCACCTGTTTGGCGTTTGCCATGAAGCTGGCAACCGGACAGGCTGAGCTTGACGCATGTCCGGATATCTCCGATGATGTGAAAGAAGAGATAGGGGAGGCCTCAGCGCCCCCTGTAAGAACTGTAGTTATAGGTACGGGTGACCGTGCAGTAAAGTTGGGCGGGGAAACCGTATTATTCCGCCATGAGAAACGTTTTGAAAATCCTCCTGCATTTACGCTTTTCCTTTCTGATAAAATGGATGAAGCAGAGATTACATCCAGGCTTAAAAAATTTAATGATACTGTCTATGAACGAGTTGGTGTTGTATTGAGGCCAGAGCTTGTTGCAATAAAAGCAGAGTCTGGGGATGCTTCCAAGTTTGGGGCATTAGTTGAGAAAGTTTGCAACGAAACCGATGCAGGGCTTGTACTGATGAACGAAGATGCAGATGCGCTTTCTCTGGTAGCAAAGGGATGTTCAAACAGAAAGCCATTACTTTATGCTGCCAATAAGGACAATTTTGAAGCAATAGGCAATCTTGCAAAAGAGATTTCTTGCCCATTAGCTGTTAAGGGCAACAACCTTGAAGAGTTGTCAGAAGTTTCTGAAAAATTGATAGCAATGGGCCTTAAGGATTTAGTTTTGGATTCAGGGGCAAGAACTGCTAAGCAAGCGCTTGAGGATCAGATTATTATCAGAAGATTCGCTCTTTTAAAGAAATTTAAACCTTTTGGATTTCCAACAATTGTATTTCCTTGTGATATGGCTGACAACTTGATGAAGGAAACTATGATCGCCTGTCAGATGGTAGCAAAATACGGCGGTGTTATTGTAATGTCAGAAATAGAGGGGCACAGCGTATTTCCGCTTTTGCTTGCAAGCATGAATATTTTTACAGATCCTCAACGTCCTATGGCTGTTGAACAGAAGATCTATGAAATCGGTGCTACAAATGAAAGCTCACCGGTTCTTATTACCGGAAATTTTTCTCTCACCTATTTTATTGTTTCTGGCGAGGTGGATTCCAGCCGGGTTCCATCCTATCTATTGATAAAAGACACTGAGGGGCTTTCAGTTTTGACTGCCTGGGCGGCAGGTAAATTTGCAGCCGATACTATTGCGATCTTTGTTAAAAAATCTGGTATAGAGGAAAAGGTTAAACATCGCAAACTGGTTATTCCTGGTTATCTTGCAACCATAAGCGGAGAACTGGAAGAAGAATTACCTGATTGGGAAATACTTATAGGGCCAAGAGAGGCAAGTTATTTGCCGGTTTATCTAAAGCAGTGGAGTGCTGATTAGTTAAAGATAAGGAGGTTCCCTATGGTTATCTGTGTTGCAGAAAATATTAATATAATGTCGAAAACAATTGGGCCGGCAATGAAGGAGAAAAACCCCAAGCCTATTCAGGATCTGGCTCGTACATTAACAGAAAATGGTGCAGATTATCTTGACTTGAATATAGGTCCAGCCCGCAAGGGCGGTGATGAAATGATGGAGTGGCTGGTAAAAACGGTTCAAGAGGTTAGTGATCTTCCTCTTTCT
>JAHIKR010000251.1 GCA_018897415.1 Pseudomonadota bacterium | reverse complement strand
CCCCCGCAAAGCTCTTTGCTGAAATCGGCAAGAGAAACAACCCTGACTCTGTCACCATATTTTTCTTCGAAAAGCGCTGTTGCACCAGATTTTAAGGCATTGTCTGCATCCATTTCCTCAAGTTGAACAGGCAGATTTTCCCGTATTCTTTTGTTTACGAAGCTTTCAATTTTATCAAGTGTTTCTGTATCAACCTGAGAAAAGTGAGTAAAATCAAATCGGAGTCTGTATTGGCCTCTGATGAAGGGATTAAAGAGGCAATTGATAGTTGGTATAGTTCAACAAATAATAAATAATAAGTTTTAAGATTTAGGTTTTAAGTTTTAAGTCTATAAAATATTTATAGCGGAGAAGATGATATGTCTTACAGGTTGCCCTCCCTCATAAATTTCCTAAAACTTAAAACCTAAAACCTTTTAACATGAGGAGAAACATGGATAAAAAAAGTGATCTCTAAGCAAACATTTGCGGTAGGTAAGGAATCTGTGAGAATTACCTTTGCATTAGGCATAGCAACCTATCCAGAGGATGGGGACACTACCCTTACCTTCCAATGATAATAGCGCTTATCTCATTTAGAATCTCTTTTAGAGAAGGTATGGTTGATGGCACTGTTTTATCAGGTGTGTGTTTGTGATGTGGATAGGATTCTATTTCAGGATGATGATGAGCGTTGTCATAACGGAAGAGCATTTGCCCTGTGCTGCTCATATAATGCAGCCTGTATTTTTCAATGGATAGGGTCTTTTGGGATTCAGTGGCAAATATGGCGATCTCCAGAATTGAAGAATCTATGATTAACAGATGGCCTTTCAGATAGACTGTTTCTAAGGCAGGACCAAAATGTCTTTGAAGATTTGATGACAGGACGATAGAGGAGGAGGCAATAGTCTTTTCAATGTTTTGGACAAATCTTTGTATCACTGGATTGCCGAACGAATTGCAGATCGTGTTTTCCGCCACCTGGCAAGGAGTTTTACAAAGGCGTACCAGTCAAAATAATCAGCCTCATCTCCCATCTGCCCAGTCTCAAACCTTTTTAGGAAGGTCTGGGTAGTGAGTTGATATTTCTCCTCAAGTTCCTGTACGGCCTTTTTATAAAATGCCACCGCATTAGAATACAGGTCATACTCACGCTTTAGAGATGCCTTAATTTCATTGGTCTTTTGCATAAAAAATTTATACACAACGCAGATTTGAAAGTCAAGGGTTTTATCCGAAGCACGAACGTAGCAGGAACGGGGGCCTTGAGAAGGATATCAAGAAAGCGCTGGATAGGATTGTTTGAATTGAAGAGTGAATGAAGAATTGAAGAATGACAATCGACAATCATCAGTAGAAAGGGGGAAACATGGATAAAAAAAGAGTGCTTATTGTTGATGATGAGCAGGATATTGTTGAGTCTATCAAGTTTAACCTTGAGCTTGAAGACATTGAATGCCTGGAGGCATATGATGGCGAAGAAGCCCTTTCAAAGGCAAAAAAGGAAAAACCGGACCTTATTGTTTTAGACATTATGCTTCCAAAGATAAACGGCTACAAAGTTGCAAGGCTCCTTAGTTTTGATGCAGCATATAAAGACATTCCAATTATAATGTTAACTGCGAGGACACAGGAGAAAGATATAATGCTTGGAGAGGAAACAGGCGCAAAAGAATATGTTACAAAGCCTTTTTCAATGGATGCTCTTGTGGCTCTTATCAAGAAATATTTGTAACTACTCAGGTTCACGGTTCAAGGTTCACGGGAATAGTGGTTATTAATTATTAGTTATTAATTATTAATTATTGATTATTAAGTTAGCGCTTATGTGGTCAGTTGCAACTGACAACTGACAACTGACAACGAGTAACCAGCGAGGTATAACTATGGCTGTCTCGGATTATAAAAAGGAAAAAACTAGCACTATCAAGGTAGTGGATCGTCTTAAGGAGTCTCTGGTTAGTGAAGGGCTGATAACTCAAGACCAGCTTGAGGCTGCTGAGAAAGAGGCAAGGCAAAAAAACAAAATCCTTGGCAGGGTGTTAGTGGACTCCGGGTATGTTACTGAAGAAAAACTTTTAAATTTCATAGGGGAGAAAGTCCATATACCATATGTGGACATCAGCAAATATACTATAGACCCTAATGTATTGAAACGTATCCCCGAAAGGATTGCCCGCTCCTATAATATTCTTCCACTTTTTGAAATAGAAAAAGTTCTAACTGTCGCAATGTCCGACCCTTTAGATATTATTTCCTGTGATAAGATATCCGAAGTTATTAAATACGAAATTGATCCTGTCTTAGCCCCTGATGAGAGTATCAAAGAAGCAATTAATCTGTGGTATAGCTTAGGTGTTTCGAAGAAAGAGCTTATTAACAAGCTTGCCGGGGAGCTTACGAGTATAGTTGAGGAAAAAGAACCGGAAAAGCCATATGCTAAAAAATTAGATGAAATTCGTCTAAGAAAAGAAGCGGAAGCTCCGCCTGTTGTTAAGCTTGTTAACAGTATTGTTGCCCAGGCGGTATTGGAAGGTGCCAGTGATATCCATATAGAACCAAAGAAAAGTATTCTGGAGGTGCGTTTTCGTATCGGTGGGTGTCGGGTACAATTAAAAGCGTTTTTTTTGAGTAAATTTGAAGGCATAAATTATGGTTAATCCACTCCAGGAAAGAAGCAAAGTTATCAGTATCAAGGTACTGGACCGTCTAAAGCAGGCCATGGTCAATGAGGGTTTAGTAACCAGGGAAAAACTCAGGATTGCCGAGATAGCGGCACAGCGTAAAAATGAAACCCTGAGCAAGACATTAATAAAATTAGGGTTTGTGACGGAAGAAGAACTGGTTAGCTTCATAGGGGACAAGATGCATATCCCCTATGTGAATATCAAGAGTTATACTATAGACCGTAAGGTATTGGATCTTATCCCCGAGAAGATTGCACGGCGCTATAATATTATTCCCCTGTTCAAGATAGAAGATGTTCTGACAATCGCCATGTCCGACCCCCTGGACATAATCTCCATTGATGACATATCCAAAGTGGCACAATTAAAGGCTGAGGCTGTCATGGCTTCTGGTGAAAGCATTAAAGTTGCGATTGATCAGTGGTATGGTATGGGAGAGGCAAGAAAAGAACTTATTGAAGAGCTTGCCGATGAGCTTAAGGAGAAAGAGAAGGAAAAAGAACCGCAATATGCCGATGAGATAGCCGAAATACACCTTAAAAAGGAAGCATCCGAGCCACCGATTGTCAAACTCGTCAACAGTTATATTGCCCAGGCAATGCTGGAAGGAGCCAGCGATATCCATCTGGAACCTAAGAGAGGTTTTATGGCGGTACGTTTCCGTATTGATGGATTTCTTTACAACAGGCACCGGCTGCCGATGAAACTGACCGCTCCGATCACGTCCAGGATAAAGATCATGTCCGGGCTGGATATTTCTAAGAAGAAAATTCCGCAGGATGGCAGGATAGGTATTGTTATCAGGGATAAGAGTGTTGATATTCGTACATCCACTTTTCCCTCTATGTATGGAGAAAATGTTGTTTTAAGGGTTTTGGATAAAACCAGGGGCATCCCCACACTTTCAGAGCTTGGTTTTTTCGATGAGGATTTGAAGATCTTCAAGGAGATGATTAAGACTACAAGGGGGATAATCTTATCTACCGGCCCTACCGGCAGCGGGAAAACCACAACTATTTATTCAACTATTAATACCCTGAATAAAACAGACAAAAATATAATGACTATTGAGGATCCGATTGAATATGAAATCGAAGATGTAGTTGCAAGTCAGGTTGACCCAAAAGCCGGGGTTACCTTTGCCACGGCTCTCAGGTCTATCTTACGTCAGGATCCTGATATTATCTATGTCGGTGAAATAAGAGATCTTGAAACCGCAGAAATTTCAGTACGTGCCGCTTTAACAGGGCATTTAGTCCTCAGCACACTTCATACTAATGATGCTGTCGGGAGTGTCACGAGACTCAGTGATATCGGAGTAGAAACAAGCCTGATAGCGTCCGTTCTTAATTGTGCATTTGCTCAGCGTCTTGTTAGAAGAATCTGTACCAGATGTAGTAATGCATACCAGCCCGATGAAAGTCTGCTTAAAAAGTTACGACTTCCTTTAGATACTAAGTTTTATAAAGGGCAAGGATGTGAATTTTGTGCCGGCATTGGATACAAAGGCAGGGTCGGGCTATTTGAGATATTGGTCATTGACAGGGATATCAGGAGATTGATAGCAAAGCAGGCTCCTGAAGCTGAGATTATGCAAACTGCAAGGGCAAAGGGCATGAAAACCCTGTTGCAAGATGGACTGCAAAAGGTAAGAAAGGGCATTACAACTTTAGAGGAAGTAAAGAGAGTAACAAGGGAATAACAGTGGTCAGTGGTTAGTGGTCAGTGGTTAGTGGTTAGTAGCACTTTTCCGGGTTAGGATATTAACGGTGACTAAAAATTCAGATAAAATAATTACTTTTAAATATAAGTTTAAATTTCGTGGCGGTATAGAAAAAGAATTTAATGTGAGCCTGGATAATAAAACTCTCAATTTGATACAAACAGAAAGGAAGCCATATCCAAAATGGGCGGAATTAATATATTTTAAGTGTCTGAATTGTCCTTTAAATGAAGACCAACACACATTTTGTCCTGTAGCGGCAAATGTCGTTGAGGTCGTGGATTTCTTTAAGGCTTCGATATCTTATGATGAAGTTGACTTGTTTATCGAAACCGAACAAAGGGGATATTTAAAACATACCACACTGCAGCAGGGTATAAATTCTTTAATTGGTATATATATGGTTACAAGCAATTGCCCGATTATGAATAAGCTAAAACCCATGGTTCGTTATCATTTGCCCTTTGCCACACTCCAGGAAACTCGGTATAGAGCCATATCAATGTATTTGCTTGCCCAATATTTTTTATATAAACGAGGTAAAAAGCCTGACTGGGATCTGGCAAATCTTATTAAAATTTATGATGATATCCGAATCGTTAATAAATATTTTTTCAAGAGACTATCAGAAATCGAAATTAAGGATGCAACTCTTAACGCCATAGTCAAGCTGGATATGTTTGCTCAGCATGTATCTACTTCTATAGATAAAGATGTATTGGATGAAATGGAATCTTCATTTGATGCTTATTTTGAGTAAACAGGAGTCAGTGGTCAGGGGTCAGTGGTCAGGGGACAGCAGGGACTGAAAAAAGATGAACATCGAACATCGAACGTCCAACATCGAATTTTGAATAAGGAATTCTGCCAATTTATAAACTGGCGGAGCGGAGCGACATCATTATTCGACGTTCGACGTTCAATGTTGATGCACTCGTAAAAAGTCGTCACTCCGGTGAAAACCGGAGTCCATAGAAGTTGTAACTATCTGAAAATACTGGATTCCGGCTTTCGCCGGAATGACGGGAAATGGTATTTTTTGACTTTTTACGAGTTTGTCAATGTTCGATGTT
>JAHIKR010000250.1 GCA_018897415.1 Pseudomonadota bacterium | reverse complement strand
TGTCCTGAATAGTTTGCTGCGGCCTCCACGGTATCCTTTGGCTAATTTTAAAATTTTCTTTCTACGTCTATTTGCTTTAAAACCTCTTTTTACTCGCATAGTATATTACTCCTTATAATCGAACTACTTATAAACCCATTGATTAACCATTGGGCAGAAGTAGTTTTATCTCTTTTCTATCTGGTTTGCTAATAAGCTGGCTCTTCCTTAAAGACCTCTTTCGCTTGGATGTTTTTTTAGTCAAAATATGACTCGCGTTTGATTTCGAAAATAGAAATTTGCCTGTACCTGTCTTTTTGAAACGCTTTGCTGCAGATCTATTTGTCTTAATTTTTGGCATTGTTTTTATTCTCCCTATTTAAAACATAGATGGCGTGAGCGACCACAGATAACGGCTCACGCCATCTTTTGAAAATCCCATAAAATAAATGTGTGTTATATTCTAATAATTATATCGCCCACATAAAAATATTATATCAGAAATTTATTATTGCAATTACTTTGGTGATAGAATCATCATCATGGTCCGGCCCTCAAATTTAGGATATTGCTCTACTATTGCAATATCATCGGTTTTCTCAACTATTCTTTCGAGCAAATCCCTGCCGAGCTCTGAAAGTGATATTTCTCGCCCTCTGAACATAACTGTAACTTTAACTTTGTCCTTTTTACCTATAAACTTTTTAATATGGCCAATCTTGATGTCCAGATCATGTTCTCCGGTCTTGGGACGTATTTTTATCTCTTTAACCTGGAATGTGCTTTGTTTCTTTTTTGCTTCCTGTTGCTTTTTGGTCTGCTCATATTTGTAGCGGCCATAATCCATTATTTTGCATACAGGCGGGTTGGCATTAGGAGAAATTTCCACAAGATCAAGACCGAAATCACCAGCTGTCGCAAGTGCTTTATAAGTTGGCATAATACCCGCCTGATTACCGTCAGGATCAATAACTCTCACCTCTTTTGCTCTTATATTGTTATTAATATTTGTTTCGTCAAATTTGTTTGGCCTGTGTGTTTTCTTCGATATAGCTATACTTTTTACCTCCTAAAGCAGCGATATTTATTGATTGATTTGGGGTTAATATCAAGTTGTATTTATAACACGCCGATTTTGTTATTGCTTACTTGTTAACCTGCTTTAATTAATATAAATTTAGTGCATATATAACAACATAAAGAAATGCAACAAAAAAATGCAACAAAAAATGTAACTACTCAGGCTGTCAGGTTCACGGTTCACGGTTCACGGTTGGTTGCCTTGATTTCTTCATTGCTCTATAACCTTGAACCGTGAACCCTTGAACCATTTAACCTAACTGCCAAACTATAAACCAAGATTTTTGTCAAAAATATTGCTCCATAATTGACCATTATTAACGAGGTCTGCAATTAGGGTATTACTGCCTGAGCGTATATCTGGCTAAAAGGCTGTCTTTCCAGTAAGTGTTTTTTTGATTTTCAAAATAGACTTTAAAAAGCTCCATGCTTTTATCTCGCAAAATATTAGGTACAATTTTGATCTGGCGCTCTTTGTAAAGAGGGGCTATTTTTGTCAAATTGCACCTTGTGCAGCCTCCCATTACATCTTCGTAAGCGTAAACAATTTTGCCGATGCCGTTCAGAAGAATGGCACTATAACACATAAGACATGGTTCTAAAGTACAAAAGATTATTATTTTACTTCTATCCATATTTTTTTTAATTTCGGCAAGACGTCTTAAGGCAGCCATTTCAGCATGATCAATTTCATTTATAAAATTTCCAGTGGTACCAGTTCTGGAGCTGGTAACTATAATATTATTTTCATATGCCATCACACAGCCAACCGGGAATTCGCCAGAATCTAACGCTTTTCTTGCTTCCTCAAGCGCCTTTCCCATAAAATATTTATAATCCATATATCGTAACTACTCAGGTTGTTAGGTTCACGGTTCACGGTTACTTAGGTTTTAATTTCGCATGTGGTCTTATCACAAGAACAGCTTCCATCAACTTCATAAGCATAAATTATCCTCGATTCAATTTCTGCCTTTTTTATAGGAACCGGATCAAAATGCTTATTAGCAACCATGTCACTTAATTCGGCTTTTGAAGGTATAGATTCAAAGCCATAGCCAGTTACTTTTCCTGTTGAGCCATCCAGAATATTTGTATCTTCGCCATTTGTTACAACAACAACCGGTACTTGGTATGAGGCTATAAGTCTTGAGGCAGCCAATGCAGGGCGATGCCTGGTTATCAGAGAGCCTGGGGCATATTTCACTATCATGCAAACTTTTTCATTTAAGATAACCTTGAAATCAACTATAACCACAGCACTTTTATTTGCAGCCTTTACAAGAAGGTTACAGCGTGGTTTAATATTATATTTATGATATCCTTTAGTTGTTACAAGTATTTTAGCTAATTTTTGTCTATACCGTTCGTCATGGGTATCTGTTATGGTTTCACCGGTTATAAAATCGACAAGTTCTCCAAGTATTAGATGATGATTATCCATATTAAAACATCAAATACATAATAATTGTTGTATAAATAAAATAGTGAATTATTGCTTTACAATTAATTATGCCTGTGAATAATTAATATTAAAAGTTATTTTTACATGTTAGTTTGTTTAATAGAAAGCTTTTTTTGA
>JAHIKR010000249.1 GCA_018897415.1 Pseudomonadota bacterium | reverse complement strand
TAGCTGTTGTACAACCCAATTCTGCTCCAATGAAGCGCCTTAGAGATGAAGCAAAAGATAATAAACGTCTTGTAGATGCAACCCATGGGCGTAGAACCCGTTCAATGATTATCACGGACAGTAATCATGTTGTCCTTTCAGCTATACAGGCGGAAACAATATCACTGCGTTATACTATCCTTAAGGCCTCAGAATAACTTGTCATGAATGATCAGAAAATTAGCCCGTCTTTTTCAAACCATAAAGAAAAGATTTGCCATAATGGCAATTCTTTTATCATATCGGCTCCATCAGGAGCGGGTAAAACAACCCTTTGCAGAGCTGTTCTCGATCGGACTCCGAATCTGTTTTATTCGGTGTCATATACGACGAGAAAGCCCAGGAAGGGAGAACAAAATGGAATCGACTATTACTTCATAACAGAAGATGATTTTAAAAATAGAATAAAAAACGGCAAATGGGCAGAGTGGGCAGAGGTTTATGGTAATTATTACGGCACTTCGTCAGAATTTATTGATAAGGTTTTAGCCTCTGGGCGTGACATACTCCTTGATATTGATTTTCAGGGCACATTACAGATTCTTGATCGATACCATGAGAGTATAACTATCTTTATAATGCCGCCCTCATTAGATATCCTTAAATTACGCCTTGAATCAAGAGGGACTGACAGCAAGCTTGCCATTTCAAGGCGTATTGATGCTGCAGAGAAAGAGATGAAAAACAAAGATTTTTATCGCCATATAATTATCAATGATAAATTATCAGTTGCTGTTGCTGATCTAATATCCATTATAGAAAAATACCGTACTCAAGTTTCGCACACCTCTATACAACAAAAGCTTTAAAGGGCAGGTATTAGATAGTTTTTTTAAAAAGCAAAATATGTTCACTCTGGCTTTGGCAACGGCACCATACCCACTCAGTTTGTAAGGAGCGAGACATGCACGGCATTTTATCCTTGGTGAAAAACCTTCTATGTGCCTGTCCTGGTCAAATCCCAAGGTATAGTGGTTTAGAATATCAATCATATTATTTTGCTCTTTTAAAAAAACTATCTAATACCTGCCCTGCCAGAGAAGGTTCATAGGAATTAGTGGGTGCGAAACTTGAGATATTTGCTTAACGAGGTCTAAAGTTAACAATTTGAAAACAGAAATTCTATACGGTTTCCATCCTGTTTTTGAAGCTCTCAAGGCTGACAGGAGAAACTTTTTTGAAGTATATGTTTCAAAAGACAAAATATCAAAGCAATTTGGGAAATTGCTGGCAATAGCTGAATCCAAAAAGATATCTGTTAAAAAGCTAAAGCTCTCTCAACTTAAATATTTAACCAAAACCGATCTTCATCAGGGCATTGGAGCAAGGGTAAGCTCATATCCATTTGTTGAACTCAATGATATTTTTGATAGTCCCCAACATCCTGATATCAATCAGCTATTTTTATTGTTAGACAATGTAGTAGATCCGCAGAACCTCGGCGCTATAATCAGAACAGCTCTTTGTGTCGGAGTTAACGGAGTAATAATTACAAAAGACAGATCTGCCTTGCCTACACCGGCAGTCTCCAAAGCATCTGCCGGAGCACTTGAGCACGTTAATGTTATACGTGTCACAAATATTGTAACTACAATAAAAATATTAAAAAATAAAGGAGTGTGGATTTTCGGAATGGATAAAAATGCAGATAAAGACATTTTTTTCTGTGATTTTTCAGGCTCACTTGGCATTGTTATTGGCGGAGAAGAAAAAGGTATACGCAGCCTTGTCAGAAAACAATGTGATCTTTTAATTTCAATACCCCAGATAGAAAAAATAAATTCTCTGAACGCATCTGTGGCAGCAGCAGTCGTTATGTATGAAGTATTCAGACAGCGAACGAAAGGAATGTAGGTTGGTGGAAAACACGAAAAAGATAACAATAAATAATGATGGAAGTTTAAACATTCCTGACTTCCCTATAATTGCCTATATTGAAGGAGACGGAATAGGCCCTGACATATGGCGTGCAGCAAGCATGGTGATAGACAGCGCAGTCCAGGCAGCTTATGATGAAAATAAAAAAATATGCTGGCTCGAGGTTTATGCTGGCGAAAAAGCGTATCAAAAAAAAGGCGAATGGCTTCCTTCTGAAACTCTCAATGCAATAAGTGAATACGTAATAGCTATAAAAGGGCCCCTGACAACTCCAGTAGGAAAAGGAATAAGAAGCCTGAATGTTACGATAAGACAGGAACTGGATCTTTATGCATGCGTCCGTCCGGTAAAATACATAGACTACGTTCCAAGTCCCATGAAAAATCCAGAAAAAGTTGACATGGTCGTCTTCCGGGAAAACACGGAAGATGTATATGCAGGCATTGAATGGCAATCAGGAAGTGACGGAGCGGGCAGAGTAATTTCCTTTCTAAAAGACAAAATGGGAATTTCTTTACCGGAAGATTCAGGTATAGGCATAAAACCAATAAGTGAAAAAAAGACCAAGAGGCTTGTAGCAAAAGCTATTTCCTATGCCATTGATAACGGTCTATCGAGCGTTACTCTAATGCACAAAGGCAACATAATGAAATTTACGGAGGGAGCTTTCTGTCAATGGGGATATGAAGTTGCAAAAGAACGATTTGATGAAAAAACCATTACTGAAAAGGAGCTTTTTGAGAGGTATAACGGCGAGGTGCCTAAAGGAAAAGTTGTCATAAAAGACAGAATAGCCGATATGATGTTTCAGCAGGTACTTCTCAGGCCTGAAGAGTACCAGGTAATTGCCACTCCGAATTTGAATGGAGACTATATTTCAGATGCTATAGCAGCACAGGTGGGCGGCCTTGGCATGGCTCCGGGTGCAAATATCGGCGATAAATGCTCAGTTTTTGAGGCAACACATGGCACGGCACCCAAATATGCAGGGCAAGACAAGGTAAATCCCAGCTCTTTAATCCTCTCCGGAGCCATGATGCTGGACTATATGGGATGGAAAGAAGCATCAGCATTAATCAGAAATTCACTTATGTTAACTATAAAAGACAGAACAGTTACATACGATCTCGCTCGACAGATAGAAGGTGCAAAAAAAATAAAATGTTCCGAGTTCGCTAATAAAATAATCGAAAAGATGTAATAAATGTGGACAAAATCCGCAAATCTTAACAATCGATATGTAAGCGTAAGCAGCAATTTATTCATCTGGATGAGGCCTTTGAAAACTGCTCAATTTTGTTTGAGTTCAAGGAAGGCGAAAATTTTAACCGGAGGAATATATTGAATATTTTGAGGATTAAAATTTGAGCCTGACGCAGAAATCGGACAAAAGGGAGTGTTTTTCAAAGGTCTCTTGGATGGCAAGAGTACTGAGAGAAGCTATATTGCCATCCAAATGTATAGTCTGCGGATCTTTTTTCCAGCCTGTAATGTATAAAAATTGCGATTTGTCTTTTAAAATCTTTAATGATGAATCAACGTTAGCGTATAATAAAAAATCTATTTTTAATAAATTGATGCTCCCTGTATTATGCTCCGCCTGCTCTTCAGATTTTGTGCCCGTTGAATCTCCTGTCTGTCCCATATGCGGTATCATGTTTAAAAGCCGAATTGGAGATGATCATATCTGCGGAGAGTGTATAAAGTCTCCCAAGAAATTCCGAATGGCACGCGCAGTAGGTATCTATGAAGGGACATTTATGAAAACCATACAGCGTTTAAAGTATAAAGGTAAGATCCAGTTAACGCGACCACTTGGTATGCTTTTATTTTTCGTTTTCATCAAGTATTGGAATAATAAAAAAATTGACATTATTGTTCCTGTTCCGCTTCATATTAAACGGTTCAGAAAACGAGGCTTCAATCAAGCTTATCTTTTAATCAGAGATTGGTTCTCCTACGCCGATGCTTTTAATGTCAAGCTACATTCAAAAATTGAAAGGGATGCCCTTGTAAAGAATAAACAGACAGAACCTCAGACCGGCCTTGACCGAAAGCAACGCCTAGCAAACGTCAAAAACGCCTTCAGCATTGGCAGTTCATCAAAAATCGCTGGGAAAAGTATACTTCTTATTGATGATGTTTATACAACAGGAGCAACGGCAGATGAATGCACAAAGGTTTTATTAAATGAAGGAGCCAAAGCTGTTGATGTTCTTACACTTGCACGGGGTATGTAAAAATAAATGAATAATAAAATTTTTAAGGCGGGAACCTTTCAATTTGATGTCAAGCTTGGAGATATTGAATCAAATCTCGCAAAAGTTACCGAAGGGTTACATATTCTTGGGGACCGCGATGTTAATATGGCAGTGCTTCCAGAAATGTGGTCTTGCGGATTTGATAATGAGATGCTGCTCGATCACGCCAGACAAACACCATTTATCATCGATAAACTCTCAAGAATAGCATCCAAATACAATATGCTTATAGCTGGTTCTTTACCGGAAGTTTCAGAAAAAAATATTTTCAATACAATATATGTCATTGACGCCAATGGTGAGCAGGCGGGCTTTTACAGGAAAATACATTTATTTTCCCTTACCGAAGAAGACAGATATTTTTCTGCAGG
>JAHIKR010000248.1 GCA_018897415.1 Pseudomonadota bacterium | reverse complement strand
GAGCTTCTGCGGCGTTTAAAAGCAGATTCCAGAGGATCTGAAGCAGATGTGTTGGATCCATTTCTATCCATATATCCGAAATAAAATCTTTATTTATTGAAATCCGGTTGCTGCGTTTAGTGTCCTTTTCAAAAAGCTCAATAGTTTCTGTTAGAGCTTTGGCCAGTTCAATTGCCTCAACTTTTCCGGCCTGCGGTTTTGCAAATAATAAAAAGTCGCTTACAAGAGAGCTTAACCGGTTCGCCTCACGCAGAATTATCTGCATCAGTTTGTCATTATCGGGATCGTATTTAATATCTTCCCGCAACAGCTGTATTGAGCCTGCAAGAGAAGCAAGCGGATTCTTGATTTCATGGGCCAGGCCTGCTGCCATTTCACCCATTGCAGCCATTTTCTCCACCCTTTTAACATGATCCTCCATAGCTAAGAGTTCTTTTTTTGTTTTTCTGGCCTGTTCCGAAAGGAGGCTGCTCAGAAAGGCAACAGCAAAGCATGCTGCCATGGTTATGACTATCTTATAAAATACTTGGCTTACATCGTAATTTGAAGCGGCAAGGGCTTCATCCATGATAAATGGCTTTAAAATACCATAGTATTCAAGGTCAACCATAATGCCGTACTGAATACTGCAAAAAGCAGCCATAATAATGCTGCCTTTTCTGAAAAGGAGCATGCTGGAATAGATAATTACAACAAGATACAGCAGCGAAAACACACTTGAGAAACCGCCTGTTACAAAAATTATCATTGTAACAAAGAATGTATCTATTGAAATCTGTGTATAAGTGAATAGAAGTCTTCTCTTCTTGATACGACGGAAAATCAGGGAATAAACGAATGATAACAGGAAAATTACAGCTATAAGGCCGTAAAGAAATAATAACGGCAGGGCAAGAGGGGATGGAGTTTGACCGAGCTGTATAACAATTGTCGAGCCAAGCAGAAGGCTTGTAAAAAGCACCCGGAAGAACATCAGCCATTTAAGATTATGTTCAAAATCACTTTCGGGCTTTATTGATGAATTTTTCATAGAAAAGAAAGGAGATTTGCAAGTATTTATTATCAACTTACTACAGCGGCCATCTTGAATATGGGCAGGTACATTGCAACGACCAGGCCCCCGATGGTAACGCCCAGGAAAACCAGCATAAACGGCTCTATCATTGCTGTCATGTTTTCAACTGCCTGATCGACTTCTTCGTCATAAAAATCAGCAATTTTTGACAGCATTTGATCCAGGGCGCCGGTAGATTCTCCTACCGCGATCATCTGGCATACCATCGAAGGGAAGACTCCGCTTTCAGAAAGCGGATCCGCCATTGTACGGCCTTCCTCTATGCCGGAACGTACGTTGTATACGGCTTTTTCAATTGTTTTGTTTCCGGCTGTTTTTGCTACGATATCCAGTGCATCTAAAATTGCCACTCCGCTGGTAAGCATAGTGCTCATGGTTCGCGTAAACTTGGCAACGGCGACTTTGCGTATCAGTATTCCAACTACCGGGAGTTTAAGCAATAAATCATCTATCAGAATTTTCCCTTTTTCAGTATTATAATACTTCTTTATGGCGAATATTATTAGACCAGTACATCCTATTATATACAATATATTATTTTTTACAAAATCACTCATATTAACAACAATCTGAGTAGGCATGGGCAACATACCTCCCATGCCTTCAAACATTTCTTTAAATACAGGAATAACAAACACCATTATTACGGCAATTACGACTATAGCTATCATAATCGTTATGATCGGGTATATCATTGCGCCTTTCACCTGGCTTTTAAGCTTTGCCGCTTTTTCCATGTAACCCGACAGTCTTTTTAGAATAGTATCAAGTATACCGCCTGCTTCGCCGGCGGCAATCATGTTTACGAAGAGATCGTCAAATTGCTTGGGATACTTTTTCAAAGCTTCTGCAAGAGTTTCTCCGCCTTCCACCGATTCCTTTATACTTTTCAATATATTTTTAAACGTTTTGTTTTCCTGCTGGGAATAGAGTATTTCAAGGCACTGGATAATCGGAAGGCCTGCGTCGATCATAGTGGAAAATTGCCTGCAAAAGATTATTACATCAGATTGTTTAACTTTAGGTTGAAGAAAGGAAATGTTCTCAAACAGATCTTTTGGTTTTGGCTTGATCTTGGTTGGAGTTATCCTGAGTCTATTAAGAGTGGCTTTTACAGTATCTTCATTAGGGGCATTCATCTCTCCTTTCTTAATCTCATTTTTCCTGTTTTTCCCTTCCCACTGAAAAACCGGCATAATTAACCTCTCCTTGTTATTAAAAACAATCTGGATAGAATAAATTAAAGTGTTTTGAAATAGCTTTTAGCCATGTAGAAGGTGCCTCTTGGCATATTTTTTTTTATAATTAATCCCTTTTCAATAAGAGCGTCAAGATGCCTGTATATCTCTTCAAGGTTACTATCCGAAATTTTTGAAATATCTTCAGCCGTACATGGCCTTCTTTTTATGATGGATAAAAGATACTTACAGTCATCTTTATTAAGAACACCATCATTTGGCATTGAGTCAAGATTCTTTATTACATCGGCCCCACTTAAATATGATGCCGCATCTACTAAGTCTTTTTGGGAAGCGGGCTTAACCCAGCTTTCAGCTCCAGGCCTGTCAAGCGTATTTAATTGAATTTTGTCAGGATAAATCAGGCTTAAAGTCTTTTTTATTCTATTAAGCTCATCCCTGTTATCATTTATTCCAGGCACAAGAAAGACTTCCATCCAGAGTTGTTTTGCAAATTCCTTTCTTAAAGAAACCAGGCCTTCGATTATTCTGGAGAGCTCAAGTCCCGGATGCGGTCTGTTAATTTTTTTGAAGTTTTCTTCTGAAGCAGCATCAAGAGACGCTATTACTATATCAACACCAAGGATTCGTTTTCTAATGTCCGGCTGAAAAAAAAGTGTGCTGTTTGTAAGCAGGGCGATCTTGTATTTTGGATAATCTTTTTTTATAAAATTTATAATCTCTTTGATTCCTATGTGAAGTGTAGGTTCACCGGAACCTGAAAAGGTTATAAAATCCAGTTTTGGATTGCGGGATAAAAAGTCTTTCAGTTCTTCCTGCAGCAGTTCTGCCGGTATATATTCCTTGCACTTCAGGGTAAGATTTGTAGTTCTTCCGCACTCACAATAAACGCAATTGAGTGAGCATGTCTTGTGAGGCATAAGATCAATGCCCAGAGATAAACCAAGCCGCCGCGAGGGAACCGGTCCGAAAATATATTTGTAGCTCAGATGTTTTTTGTAAACCATTCACTTAGATTTGAAAAAATGTTTTGTATATTTAATAACATAATATAAATTAAACAACAATATCTTTTATTTTCTTGAGCTTGATAAAGAGGCCGATATGTGCATATGTCCCAATTGAGCTTTTGTTCTCAAAATAACTATTACCTAAATTGAGCGATTTTTTACTCGACTTGCACCAATCTCTTGCGCATCAAGGACTTGCGAAAAGTCTCGACATATCCATTGGTATGCCTACGCTTTTCGCAAACCTTGCTGCATCAAGATCTTGTCACATTTATTCGCAAAAAATCGCTCAACTTAGGTATTAATGGAAAATTAAAGTGCCGGATAAAAATCTAATTATTATAACAACCCATGTTAACGCCGACTTTGATGCGCTGGCGTCCATGCTCGCAGCGCAGAAGCTGTATCCTGGTTCTCTTATTGTTTTTCCCGGTTCCCAGGAGAAGAACATGAGGAATTTCTTTATTAAATCAATGGTGTATCTCTTTAACATGGCGGATATTAAAGATATAGTCTTTTCAAACGTAAAGAGACTTGTGCTGGTTGATACAAGGCAGCCTGGTCGTATCGGAAGGCTTTCATCTCTCCTGAAAAGATCTGATTTAGAGATACATATATATGATCACCATCCGGATATGGCAAATGATATAAAGGGGCATTACGAGGTTATCAGGCCAACAGGCGCAACAGTATCGATAATGACGGAAATCCTAAGGGAGAAAGGGATCGGCATTTCTTCTGATGAGGCGACTATTATGTGCCTTGGCATATATGAAGATACAGGTTCTTTTAATTTTCCTTCCACAACAGAAGAAGATTTCATGGCAGCCGCTTATCTTCTCTCAAAAGGGGCGAATTTAAATATTATTTCAAGCCTGATTACAAGAGAGATAAACTCGGAGCAGGTCGGGCTTTTAAATGATATGATTCAGGCGTCAACCTTTTACAATGTTAACGGTATCGAAGTAGTAGTTACCAGCATATCAACTGATAGCTACGTGCCTGATTTCGCTTTTCTTGTGCAGAAAATGATTAAAATGGAAAATCTCAACGCCATTTTTGCCATAGCCCGCATGGAAGGAAAGATTTATGTCGTGGCAAGAAGCAGAATTAATGAGGTTGATGTTGGAGCGATAGTAACTTCTCTTGGCGGGGGAGGGCATACTTTTGCGGCTGCTTCGACCATCAAGAATATGACGCTGGCCCAGACTGAGCATAAGCTGCTTGAAAGCCTCTATAAAACAGTCAAGCCCAAAAGGCTTGCAAATGACCTTATGTCGTCGCCGCCAATCATGATAGGTCCGGATGTTACATGCAAGTACGCCAATAATACACTTACACGCTACAATATTAATGCGCTGCTTGTTGCAGAAAAAATAGAGGGCAAAGATGAACTCCTGGGATATATAACACGCCAGGTTATTGAAAAAGCGATTTACCACAGGCTGGACAACATTCCGGTTAAGGAATATATGAGCACAGAGCTGGCAACTGTTGGGCCGGATGCAGATATTTTCGAGATTCAGAAAAAAATAATCGAAAGCAAGCAGAGAATCCTTCCTGTTATTGATAACGATAAAATAGTAGGCGTTATTACACGCACCGATCTTCTTAACATTCTGGTCAGGCAGTCTCAACAGGCCTCTGCGAACTTGCCCGAACGTGCATTAAAAGAGCCTATTCAGGCCAGAACCAGAAATGTCGTAAAATTCATGAACGAGCGCCTGTCGGAACGTATCCTTAGTATTTTACGGGACATCGGCATGGTCGCATCAGAAATAGATTGTGGAGCTTTTATTGTAGGAGGTTTTGTTCGTGATCTGTTCCTCTACAGATCAAATGAAGACCTTGATATTGTTATAGAAGGAGACGGTATAGCATTTGCAAAAAGATATGCCGAAAGGGTTGGAGCCCGCATTAATGCATATAAAAAATTCGGAACAGCAGTTATAATATTTCCTGACGGTTTTAAACTTGATGTTGCCTCAGCCCGGATGGAATATTACAAATTTCCCGCGGCACTTCCGATAGTTGAGATGAGTTCTATCAGGCTGGACCTTTTCCGGAGGGATTTCACTATAAATACCCTGGCAGTTCAGCTAAATCCTGAAAGATTTGGAATCCTGATAGATTTTTTTGCTGCCCAGAAGGATATTAAGGAGAAGGCGATAAGGGTTCTGCATAATTTAAGCTTTGTTGAAGATCCTACACGCGTATTTCGTGCCATAAGATTTGAACAGCGTTTTGGTTTTTCTATTGGCAAACTTACTTCAGGACTGATTGAAAATGCAGTTAAAATGAATTTTTTCAAGCGTCTCAGCGGGAAGAGGGTATTTGCAGAGCTTCGCCAGATCTTTGAAGAAGAAAATCCAGCACTCGCAATTATAAGGCTTAATGATTATGATTTGCTTGGAGTTATTCATCCGACTATAGAGCTCAACAAAGAACTTATTGAACTTTTTAATTCTGCAAAAAAGGTATTGTCCTGGTATGATTTGCTTTTTATCGAGGAATCCTATATGAAGTGGGTCGTTTATTTTCTGGCAGTTATAAGGAGTTGCGATAAAAGAATATCAGGCAGAATCTGCGCCAGGTTTGAAATAGCGCCCCGCTTAAGGAGGATTTTCTGCAATGAACGTTTTGGGGCCGACAAATGTCTTTTGTGGCTTGAACGGAATCTGCCTGTTCAAAACAGCGTTCTCTATAAAAGGCTTTCGGGTTTTAAAACCGAGCTTGTCCTTTATATGATGGCGGCTACCAAGCTTGAATCGGTAAAGAAAGCCATATCTCACTACTTTGCCCGGCTGCGATATACAGATATTTTGATAACCGGCAAGGACCTCAAAGCAATGAGGCTTGAGTCCGGACCCATTTACCGGGAAATAATGCAGGCTGTCCTTGATGCAAGATTAAATGGCAAGCTCAAAACATTGGATGACGAACTGACTTACGCGCGGAAATATGTTTCAAGATTTCAATCTAATTCAACTGGTTGCGATGATAATTCCTCTTCTGTTTGCCGTGACCATTCATGAAGTTGCGCACGGCTATGTTGCATACAGAATGGGAGACAATACAGCCATGCTGGCCGGAAGGCTTACCCTGAATCCGATAAAACATCTTGATTTTATTGGTTCATTTCTTCTGCCCTTAATTCTGAAATTCACTGGATCACCCATTATTTTCGGTTATGCCAAGCCGGTGCCTGTAAATTTTGCCAATCTTCGAGATTATCGCAGAGGGATTATTTATGTATCTTCTGCCGGAGTTTTGGCAAATTTTGCCTGCGCTTTTATTTCAGGCATGCTCTTTCAGTTTTTGCTCAGCCTGGAATCGTTATGGTATCATTCGGCCGCAGGCCACCTTGTTTCGGTTTTAATCCTTATTCTCGGTTACAGTGTTATCATTAATTGCGTACTTGCGATTTTTAACCTGATACCTGTTCCGCCGCTGGATGGTAGCAAGATATTTGCCATGTTTTTGCCTTTGAATTTAAGGCGGCAATATGCGCGATTGGAGCCTTTCGGCATATTAATTATATTTTTTCTTCTTATGACAGATTCTTTAAATAAGATTATTTCTCTTATTATAACCCCGTTGATCAATTTTTTGCTGGGGAAATAGG
>JAHIKR010000247.1 GCA_018897415.1 Pseudomonadota bacterium | reverse complement strand
TACCACGACACGGCCTACGACGGCCTGTTTCAGACCCAGAAAGGATGGGGTGTTGTTAGTTGTCCCGGGTTATGGTCAGAAGAGATAGGCATAATCCTGTCCGAAATAAGACAATCGGCCGAACAAAGTGAATAGGGAATTATATTTGTTCCCTTAATTTTGCCCAAATAATCCCCAAATATTCATAAAAAGCTCTTTCTGATTTATGAAGGCTTAAGGCATTTGGAAAAAATGAACCAGGACTTAGACCTCGTCGTTCCTTTACTTTATGTCCGGTAGGTGCTGGAATAGGATTCATTCCAAGTTTTTTAAATATTGATATTGAACGAGGCATATGTGATGCACAAGTTACTAAAATAAAAGGTTCATTATCAACAAGAGGCTTTATAAGTATAGCTTCATCTTTAGTATCTTTAGATTTTGATTCAAGTATAATATCTTTTTCATTTACACCTAAATCCATAGCAATATCGGCCATAATCTTTGCATTGGGAATAGGATCAAATCCGCTTCCTCCAGATAATATCAATTTACTACCTGTATGTTTACGGTAAATCCGAATTCCTTCTATCAAACGAACCAGACAGACATTATCTATTTGACTGGTTATGGGGAGTTTTGCATCGGAATTATGCCCTCCGCCAAGAACGAGCACATATTTTATTGAATCTTTATCTTTTGAGGTAGATATTTTATTTGCAATTTCAAGGTGATATGGCTTGTATTTACTCTCAAGCGGTTTAAGAAGATTGTCTGCTACTGAACCATAACTTAGGAATATTATTAGAAACAGACCAATTGAGGCAATGGCTTTCCCAGTTCTTTGTTTTTTTGTATACCATAATAAATATAAGCCTATAAGAGAAATAAAAAGACTTAACGGTAAAGGAAATAAGAATTGTGAAAATATCTTCTTAAAAATATACATTTTTAACGACCTTTTGCCTTTTTTGTGTTGTGCAAGAATAAAGGGCTTGCAAAATTTGCAAGCCCTTTATTTTTTATGTGGAGGCGGCAATCAGATTCGAACTGATGAATAGCGGTTTTGCAGACCGCTGCCTTGCCACTTGGCTATGCCGCCAAAAACAGAAAAATGGAGCGGGAAACGGGATTTGAACCCGCGACTTCGACCTTGGCAAGGTCGCACTCTACCACTGAGTTACTCCCGCTCAACGGCTTATTTTCTAAATATTTATCTCTATATTGTCAACAATAAAATAGCTTGGGAATAAGTCAGCTATGTAGAAGATTTCTAAACCTTATAAAATAATCAACCCCGGACCAAACCGTCAATACCAGGGCTGGCCACAAAAAAACCATCCCTATTGCATGAAAATTTATCCCAAAATAACTATAGTGCAATAAAAGGGGTATTATTGCGGCTATCTGAAAGCCGATTTTGTACTTGCCAAGGCTGGATGCAGAAACGTCCTCTTTTTTTTCAACAATAATATTACGAAGACCTGTTACTGCAAGCTCGCGCCCTATAATGATGCAAACCATCCAGGCAGGTATCCATCCGAGAGATGAAAGCATAATAAATGTCGAGGAAACAAGGAGTTTGTCTGCAAGGGGGTCCATGATCTTTCCCAAATTAGACACAAGCCCCCTCTTTCTTGCATAAAAGCCATCAAGATAATCAGTTATAGCTGCCGCACTGAAAAGTATGGCAGCAATAAAAGTACAAAACCTGTTAGGAAAGAAAAGGAGAACGACAATTCCCGGAATAGCTGCAATGCGATATAGAGTCAAGTTATTGGGATGACTTAATAAGTTCTTTATATTGAATAAAAACATTGGTTTCTGTTTAATAATTTATTTCTGTGCTCTGTTCCAGTCATCAAGAAAAGCTTTAATCCCTTTGTCGGTGAGAGGATGTGATGCAAACTTGCTAAGTACTTTAAACGGAATGGTTGCTATGTCCGCACCCATAAGAGCCGCATCAAGTACATGCAGCGGATTGCGTACGCTTGCCACAATTATCTCGGTATCAAATGCATAATTATTGTAAATCTCTAAAATCTGTTCTACCAGCAGAAGGCCATCATGAGAGATATCATCAAGCCTTCCCACAAAAGGGCTCACATAGGTTGCCCCTGCCTTTGCCGCCATAAGTGCCTGAAGCGGCGAAAAGATAAGAGTAACATTTGTCTTTATTCCCTCTTCTGAAAGTTGACGCGTTGCCTTTATACCATCAATTGTCATTGGGACCTTGACAACAATATTATCGTGGATACCTGCCAGCCGACGGGCTTCCTTGAGCATACCCTCGGTATCCAGGCTGATAACTTCCGCGCTTATAGGGCCATCAACTATTTCACAGATCTCTCTTAAGATATCTTCAAAATTACCTTTCTCTCTTGCAATAAGAGTCGGATTGGTCGTCACCCCATCAGCCATGCCCATGCTGCTGGCTTCCTTTATTTCTTCTATGTTAGCAGTATCGATAAAAAATTTCATTTATAATAAACCTCCGCTCCAGCTTCGATGCTTTTCAAAAGTCTCTCAGTAATAGCCTGAACAAGCAATCAATTTTCAACTGTTTTTCTTCTGACGTGAAGCAATAAACTTGTCTCTGCACTCTGTGCTGCAAAAATATAAATCTTTTCCATCAACCAGGAAATGAACCCCGTTTCTTTTAGGAAAATATGTCTCACAAAAGGGATCTTTGATCATTATGTCATCGACTATATTATCAGTTTTGCCGAAATCCGCCTTTCCCTGTGCATTTTTCAGCATCCAGGACTTCATCAACCTGTAGCAAAGATATATTATTCCTGCAAATATTAATAATCGAAACAATATTGAAAACTACCCCTTAATCAGGTTGTCTAAGAGATATTGCATATCCATTTTTAAAACAGGATGAACTAATTTTGAATCTATATCACAAATAGGTTTTAACACAAAGCGTCTTTTATGCATTTCAGGATGAGGAATAATAAGTTTAGATGAGTTTATTACAATATCATCATAAAAGATTACATCCAGATCTAAAATCCTGGGGCCATACCTAATTGGGTCTTCAGTACGTCCTGCATGTTTTTCGATTATTTTCAGTTCATATAAAAGCTGAAATGGATCGAGAGTGGTTTCAATTTTTACTGCAGAATTAACAAACCAATCCTGATCAGTGTAATCAGCGGGCTCGGTCTTGTAAAAGTTCGATTGCCCAATTATGACAGATCTACCAGACTTTGTGAGCGCAGATATACCTTTCTGGCAGTTTAACAGTTTGTCTCCAATATTTGAACCGATAGAGATATAAGCTGTGTGTTTTTCCATTTAGAAACCAATGGCTCGTATCCTTTCGATAACTTCCTTCATTCTTTCTTTCCCAACGGTTAGTGCCATCCTTACATACCCCTCACCCGCAGATCCAAACCCATTGCCGGGTGTTACAACTATACCTCCCTTCAAAAGGAGATGGCTTGTAAATTCCGCAGAGGTATATCCTTCCGGAACTTCTATCCATACATAAAACGTCGCTCGCGGTTTTTCTGCTGAAAGTCCAAGGTCAATCAGTCCATCAACAAGCATATCCCGTCGTTCTGTATACTCCCTGTTCATGTTTTCCACACAGGCCTGATCCCCTTCCAGAGCAGCTATGCCTGCAATCTGTACCGCCTGAAATGCACCTGAATCGATATTGCTTTTTATCTGACCAAGGGCCTGAATCACCTCTGCCCTGCCAACCGCAAAACCTATGCGCCATCCCGTCATGTTGTATGTCTTTGACAGGGAATGAAATTCTATACCCACATCTTTTGCGCCCTCGGTCTCAAGAAAACTTATCGGCCTGTAATCATCAAAAGCCATTTCAGTATATGCAGCATCATGACAGACAATAATATTGTGCAATTCTGCAAATGAAACAACCTTTTTAAAAAAATCCATGTCCGCTACCGCTGATGTGGGATTATTGGGGTAGTTAATAAACATCATCTTTGCCTTTTGGGCAATCTCTTCCGGAACGGAATCGAGGTCGGGAAGGAAATTATTTTCCTTTAACAAATCCATAAAATATATCTGCCCGCCGGCAAATTTAACTCCTATCTCATAAACCGGATACCCCGGGCTTGATACAAGAGCAAAATCATTATTATTGATAAATGCAAGGGGTATATGAGCAATTCCCTCCTTGGACCCAATGAGTGTTACAACTTCCTGTTTGGGATCAAGGTCAACGTTGAATCTGCGCTTGTACCAGCGCGCAACCGCCCCGTTAAACTCGTCCATACCTGTATATGAAGGATACCTGTGATTTGCAGGATCCAGAGCTGCCTTGCTCAATGCTTCAATAATATGTGGAGGTGTCGGCATATCCGGATCGCCGACACCAAGATCGATAATATCTACGCCTTTCTTTCTTACTTCTTCCTTTTGCCTGTCTATCTCCTTGAAAAGATAGGGCGGTAAACTCTTTAATCTGTCTGACTTCTCAATCCTGATCATATGCTCTTGTTATTCCTCCTGTTTACCTCCACGCATCTTCCCAAAGTTCACCCTTGTAAATAATGCGCGCATCACCTTCAAGGTAAGTATCGTAAAATTTCCCCTCTTTTTCCTTAAAATAGACACAAAGAGATTCTCCGCCCCTTGTCATTACATTTATTGGAGATTTTATCCTTGATCTGCATGCTGCAACAACAGCGGCCGCAACCGAACCTGTGCCGCAAGCCAGTGTTTCATCTTCTACCCCTCGTTCATATGTTCGGATTGATATGGTATTGTCATTACCAGCGCATATGAAATTTACATTTGTTCCGGCAGGTGCATAACTGTCATGGAACCTTATCTCCCTGCCGAGTCTAACAACTTCGACATCGTCCAGGTTGTCCGCTGTT
>JAHIKR010000026.1 GCA_018897415.1 Pseudomonadota bacterium | reverse complement strand
GCCAAAAAAAACATCAGGATGGGACCGATGATCCAGTTCTGAACCAGGGAAAGAGTTAGAACTTTAAAGTTGCGAAAAACATGTCCCAACTGCTCGTATTTGACCTTGGCCAGGGGCGGATACATCATCAGAATCAAACCGATGGCAATAGGGACATTGGTGGTGCCGACCTGAAAAAAGTTGATCACCTGACGAACGCCGGGAAATAAATAACCCCAGCCTACTCCCACAAACATGGCCAGAAAGATCCAGAGCGTTAAGAATCTATCCAATGTTGAAAGCTTTTTATGTATGGCATCTGCCATCCTTATATTATCTCCTTAACAAATCGGCAATGATTCACAAATAATATTCAAGCTGTAAAAAAAGGATTTACGATAAAATATATTCCAAGAAGCCCGATGACAGCACCGGCGCCTTTTCGAAACCAGTTGCCTGCTCCCTGCCAGGTGCTGTTCTCCAGAATTCTTCTAACAACTGCTGTTGAAGCTCCGGCAATAACAATCGGCAGGCAATGTCCGGCGGCAAAGAGAAGTATAAGAAGAATGCCGGTGGCAATTTTTTGCTGTATGGTAATAATTGCAAGAATCGGCGCTATAAATCCAAAGGTGCAGGAACCCGAAAGCACCCCATATGCCAGACCAAGAACAAACGCTCCAAAGATACCTTTTAACTTGAGGCGGTATAAAAAACTGCCGGACATTGAGCATTTTTCAACACCAAGCATCCCCAGAGCAACCCAGACAAGAATTCCTCCTATCAAAATTTGCCAGTAGTTACCAACATCTCCAAGCATTCGGCCTAAAACAGCGCAGATAATTCCGATAAGGGCGATGGTAATAAAAAGGCCAAGAGAAAATGCAACAGAATAATATCCAGCCTGCCCGGGTTTAAGGGCCTGCTGCTGGCCACCGACATAGGCAATGATAAGGGGAATGGATGCAAGATGACACGGGCTTAACATAACGCTGATTATCCCCCAGAAAAAGGAACCCAGATATGCTAATGCAGAACCTCCTGAAATCCATTCATTTACTGTAATAAAAAATGTTTCCAGCATCTATCCTGCCTTTAACTCTTAACACCCATCTTTTTCAACTGCTCTATTATCGCTTTCTCTCCCATGAACCCCACATGCCGGTAAACCTCTTTTCCTTCTTTATTGAAAAATATCTGCGTCGGGATTGCACGTATACCGAACCTCCCTGCCTGGTCACTGTTTTCCCAGACATCAATAAAGATAATGGCTGCTTTTCCTTTGTAATTCTTTTCCATCTTTTCCAGAATTGGGGCCATCATCTTACAGGGAATACATTTTTTTGCACCAAGATCTATCATTGTTACCATTCCCTTAACAGGTATTGATTTAAAGTCTTCTGAAAAAACATTGTTTGTAACCACACAAAAAATTAAAAAAACAGACACGCTATACAGACAAATTTTTATTACTGTTTTCTTCATATTTATATCTCTTCCTTAGCTTTTCTTGCTTACTTCTCAATCCATGTCTTTATCTCTTCTTTTGTCGGAATTTTGCCAACGCTCTTGACCTCTCCATCAACAACCACGGCCGGAGTTCCAAAAACACCGTAGCCTGCGATCTCCATAATATCGCTCACCTTTTCTACGTTTGCGTCGACACCCGTCTCTGTTAGTGCTTGCCTTACAACTTCTTCTGTTTGTTTACATTTTGGACAACCTGGTCCCAGTATCTTTATCTCCATTATTTCTCCTTATATGACAGCTTCCTAAAAAGTCCATTTCCTGTGTTGCGCTGTATCCCTCGTCATTGCGGCGTAGCTATAAGTACGCCTCACTCCTCGGGATTTGCGCGCCTTGGAACTGAACTTTTTACTTTGCTGTCTAAATTGTAAATTTCTGGTTACGATTAATTAATATTCACTCAGCCATTCTTTGAGCTTTTCTTTGTCTGGCACTTTACCAACTGACTTCACTTTTCCATTAATTACTAATGCAGGAGTCCCCATTACTCCATATTTGCCTATTCCCTTAATATCTCTGACATGCTCCATATCTGCCAGAATGTTCATCTCAGACAAAACTTCCATCAGTATTTTATCCAGCATGTCACACTGAGTGCATCCAGGACCCAGTACTTTTATCTCAAGCCCTTCTGAAACCTCTTCTTCATAAGGCTTCCCGATATATTTCTTGAATTCCCGCAAAAAGGCCTTAGCGTAACTATCCTGAATATTCGAGGGAATATAGTTGCTTCTTGAAAGACGGCTTAAAAGTTCGATCTGGATTTCAGAGTCTGATTTATGAGCAAAGTTTTCCGCAACTTCTTCAATAACATGTGTTAGCCCAACAATGCCTACTGCGTGCTTACCGACCCTTATCTGTTTTGTGTCATCCTGCGACATTAACAATAGCTCCTCAAGTTTCGCACAATTAATTCCTATCAATCTTAAGCTGCAATCCAGCCGTAACACATACCGGCGATTGTGGACAAAACTACAATTATCAAACAAAAAGTTAGAGTTTTTTTCACTCCCATAATCCCACCAATAACAAGCATATTTGGAAGTGAAAGCGCCGGTCCTGCCAGAAGAAGGGCAAGAGCAGGCCCTTTTCCCATGCCTGCGCCAATAAGGCCTTGAAGAATAGGGACCTCGGTTAAGGTAGCAAAATACATAAAAGCCCCTGAAACAGAAGCAAACAAATTAGCCCACAGAGAATTACCACCAACAAGCGTCTGAATATAATGCTCAGGGATAAGAGCGGAATGCCCCGGCCTGCCCAGCATAAAACCGGCAACAAGAACCCCTGCTCCGAGGAGAGGAAAAATCTGTTTCATAAACCCCCAGGTAGATTGCACCCAGTTTAACGTTTCCTCCCTAGTAAACCAGTTCTTTAGCATAATGAATAATACAATCAGGAGAAAACCCGTTATATACCACTTTGCCGTAAATATAATATGCCACATCCCGGCAGAACCTAGAGCCGGTCTTGCAAAAGCAGCAAAAACAAGGACCAATACCATTGTCAGCATGTATAATGCATCCTGCATCAGGGTGCGTCCCTTATCTTCTTCTTCTGGAACATAGATCTGGCCGGTTTCGCGGGCAGCATCATCTTTTCTGAAAAAAAATGCCATTAGAAGTCCTGTAACTATAGCAAAAACAACTGCGCCGACAGCACGTGCCAAACCCATCTGCCAGCCCAGTATTCTTGCCGTCAAGACAATTGCCAGCACATTGATTGCGGGGCCTGAATAAAGAAAAGCGGTGGCAGGACCAATCCCGGCACCTCTCGTATAAATGCCTGCAAAAAGGGGTAAAACAGTACAGGAACATACAGCGAGAACAGAGCCTGATATTGAGGCCACAGAGTAGGAAAGAAATTTCTTTGCGGAAGCGCCAAAGTACTTAAGTACTGAGGCCTGGGATACAAAAACAGCAATGGCCCCGGCAATAAAAAAAGCCGGTATAAGACAAGTCAAAACGTGTTCTCTGGCATATTCCTGAAGCATCATAAAAGCTTCAAGTCCAGCCTGCCTTATAGTTGGATGGCTCCACGGGACATAGTAGCATGCAAGAAAAATCATTATGATAAACAATAATTTTGTACGCTCTTTCATAAATATTTTACCTTAAAATATCAGAAATAAATATAACCATATTATGATTTAGCTATATAGTAAGTATTGCGTTCTGCGCAACATTTTAGCGCTTTTAAATATTATTTTTTCGACAGGATTAACAGGATTTTTTGGATTTTTTATTTTTCTCAGCCTCCAGACGAGACTGAGAAAGTACAATCCCGCCCAAAGGCGGGAAAAGGGAAGCTAAACTCTTGCGGCTATTAGTCCAATTAGTTCCCTCGAAGAGGGTTGACACTTTTTGCCTTTCTTCCCCGCCTGCCTCGCCTGAGCGGCTCGCGACCCGCCCGCCTCGCGTTGCGAAGCATTGCGGGCAGGTGGCGGGCAGGAGGAAAGGCAAAAAATATCCTGAATATCCTGTAAATCCTGTCTGATTTATAGTCTTTTATTAACGCCTGAAACGGCATAGCCTTTTCAATTCTCACCGGCAGAGCCGGT
>JAHIKR010000246.1 GCA_018897415.1 Pseudomonadota bacterium | reverse complement strand
GACAAAAATTCAAAATCAAAAACAACAGTGTCCACCGAAGGCAGATTTAATCACGCTCAAGACGGCTACTACAGTTTTGAACATTTGAACATTTAGTATTTGGATTTGTTTCGAGTTTCGAGTTTTGTGCTTCGGATTTCCAGTTTATCCGGGTTAGGATAATAAGGCAAGGCAAATATGCCCGAAAATACCTTTAATATCATTATATCAAGGCAACTTTGCTTGTCAATCAATGGTTCGGTAACAATAATAATGACACAATGAATAACTTATGATCATAGAAAATATTCATATTGAAAACTTTCGGTCTCTTAAGAATATTGACATTAATTGTGATGAGCTCATGGCCATCATTGGTCGAAATGGTACTGGCAAGTCAACTGTCCTGTATGCACTGGATGTCTTTTACAACTTAGCCGCTCAGATTACAGAATATGACTATTTCGCCAAGGAAGTAGAATCAGAAATAAAAATACGTATAACGTATGGCAACCTTCGGGATGATGAAAAAGAAGAGTTTAAATCTCATATAAAGGATGACAGGCTTACTGTAACTAAAGTAATAAACTCTGGAGGCTCTAAGTATTATGGTGCTTCAAGGCAGATTCCTGAATTCTATGAGATTCGGAAGGAGGCGGCTAATCCTAAGAAGTCAAAATATAATGAATTAGTAGATTCTGGAAAATATGAGGGCCTTGGTCCTAAAGTAACAAAGGCGGCTGATGCTGATACCGCCATGGATGAGTATGAGGCATCACATCCAAGACTGCTTGAAACCTTTGAAACTCCGCAGCAATTCATCGGGGCACGAAACATTGGAGGAGGAAAGCTAGATAAGTTTACGAGGTTTGTACTTATACCTGCTGTTCGTGATGCAGCAGCCGAAGTTGATCGTAAGGGGGTTATACTCCAACTAATCGATGTGCTCGTAACTCGAAGTGTTAATAAGCGACCTGATGTTAGAAAGCTTAATGAAGAATTTGAGAAAAGAGTACAAGAAGTATATAGTGCCGACAATCTTGAAGAATTAGGTAAGCTAGCAGGGATTATTACCGGCCTTCTGGCCCAATATGCACCGGGGGCAGAGATTGACCTCGTGTTTGGCGAGGTGGTTCCACCAAAGATAAACCTTCCACCGGCAATCGCAACTTTAGTTGAAGATAACTTTAAATGCCCGATCAGTTACACCGGCCATGGACTGCAAAGGGCTCTTATATTTGCTCTATTACAACAGCTTTCAGTTACAGATATGTCCCCTGAAGCTGCTACGACTGGAGAGACAGAAATAGTGCCAGCGACTCTAAGATTACCTGATCTTATATTGGCTATTGAGGAACCCGAGCTTTACCTTCATCCTGCTAGAAGCAGATATCTCTCCAATGTTATGACGAAGTTGACAACCCCCTCATCAGAAGAGGCTGACCCTCGAACACAGATATTTTATGCCACGCATTCCCCGTACTTTATCGACCTTGATCAATTTGACAGAGTACGGCTTGCAAAAAAGTGTCCCGTGGATGGTACTGAAGTCCTTCAGACAAAAGTGACGCAATATTCTCGAAAGGAAGCATCAGAAAGGTTAGCTGAAATTAGTGGGAAAGATCCCGCTATATTTACTGAAACAAGTTTTGTAGCCCATGCAACGCCAGTTATGACGTCTATAGTTAATGAAGGATATTTTGCAGACGTTGTGGTCGTAGTGGAGGGATTATCGGATGTTGCAATGCTTTGGGCAGTGCAGCAACATCTTAATAAAAACTGGGATGCCCTTGGAATTGTTATAGTGCCAGCCGATGGTAAGAATAATATAGATCGTCCAGTTGTAGCCTTTCGGGGGCTGGAAATACCAACTTACTTTATATTTGACGGCGATTCGAGTCATACTGACACAAAAAAAGAAAAAGCAATTACTTCAAATGCAATTTTACAGAGGCTGGCTGGTGTAGATATCGTTGATTTTCCGAATACACAGACACATGAAAAATGGGCTGTATTCCATGACAAGCTGGAAACGGAACTTAGGGAGTCTGTAGATGAACTGTTCGATAGTACAAGAGAAGAAATAGCTGAGGAATTGGGATATGAAAAGCCGTCGACTGTCCTAAAAAATCCCGAGGCAGCTGCAAGGTTTATCAAGAGTGTCTATGCTAAAGGTAAAAAAATTACTGTTCTTGAAGAGATAGTTGAAAAGATTACCTTGCTGAAAGGAAGTTAGACATATTTAATAAAAGGATACCTAACAATCACATACACTGGAATGCGTACCAGCGGTGATATTTTTGCTCTGCTTGGTTTTCGTCTGCAAATTATCTTTTAGTCTTTAAGAAGGAATGGGGTCAAATCTATGTTTGACCCTTGGGGATAAAAGATAAGAATAGAATGTAGAATTGACGCTATTATCAAGGAGTTTCGAGGCTTAAAAAATGTGACAAAAAAATTAATAAACAGATAGGGAAAAAACAAGACAGTATTAATAAGGGTCAAAGGCAGACCTGACCCCTTTTCCCTCTTAAATTGCCAAAGGAAAAGAGGGGAAAATCATTTATTTTCGATCTGGAAATAACTCCAGATGTGTCTACTTCAGCGGAAATTAATGGTGAACGTTATTTCATTAATTCATTTTCATTCAAGGTAAAGGCTGAAGTTACAGGTGAAACACCTGTGAAAATAGAAGTTGCTTCGTTTAAGGGGCAAGTTGTTGGTTATTCGAAATTTCAAAATATTTTCCCGGGTTCTAAGAATAAAAACAGAAATGCTGTATTTACTCTAATAGAAAAGGATGGAAAAGTAGATGGTTTTTTGAGCATTCCAAACTATGAGGGAAAAGGAGATAAGGAGTTTCAAATGAAATCACCAAAACAAAAACTAACCTGACACTAAACGCAGACGGCTAAAAACGTGGCGGTTTGAACATCATTGCTGTTTACACTATTCGAAACTTGCCGTCAGGCTGTTCCTCTCTATTCGCCGCTGGTTAGTTTATTGTTATAATTTTAAAAAGGAGGATATATTATGGATGCATCCAATCCTATGAGCAAAATAACGATTGATTCATCTATTTCTCAAACGACCCCGGTATTTTCAGATTTTAATGATTGGTTTTCAGAGTTAATAGATGAAACGAAACCAGACATTATCGTGGCGATTGCAAGAGGGGCTATAAGGTTAATTGAGTTGCATAATACAGAGAGTCTAATTGGCAGAATACCACTATTATCGGATCACGCACTGCCATTTTTAACCGACACTGAACTGAAAAATAAAGTAGTTTTGCTTTTCGACGATTCAGTAATTTATGGATCCACATTATCAAGAATTAGGCAATATCTGCTTAGCCGAAAAACGAATGTTTTCTGCGCATCTTATGTTGTCGATAGGATATCATTTTTAGGCGATAAAAGTAAAGATTGTGAAGTAGTGCCCAATCCATCTGAGCATTGCAATATTCCGCTCATATTCAAACATAAACTTTGGCCCCAAGAAATTGTGAAGCATCACGACCAAATTGTGAAAACCTTAAATTCAAGACCCAATAATTATAACCTGGATTTTCCAACATTTATTTTGAAGCTTCCAAAGTTTACTTTTCATGACATACCTATCTTAGAGCATTATATTAAATCAACAAATCTATTCAGAAGGATATCTGATGTTTCTTCTCCATCTTCAATTCTATCTGGTGTATATAGGTATTCCTGTCTTTTCAATGATAATTCGATAGATGTATTCAGAGAAGCAGGTTTCTTTGAAATTAAAGAAAACTCAAAAGTCCGTTTAACGTTTGTACCATCATTATCAGAAATTAGGGTAACTCCAATCATACAACTCAATATTGATGATAGTAAGTTAAATCAAGGCTTTCACTTTACAAATAAATTTTTAAATGATCTTTTTAATTATCTTGAGAAACCACAAAATAATACTGACCCTTTTTACAAAAGTTCTTTATTTCGGTTATCAACAGCTTTTGTTTCTGCTGTTGTAGGTGAACTTCTAATTAAAAGAATATCCAATTCAATAGAGGCCGAATTCTTAGTAAAATCATTTTTTTTACACAATAGCGGATTGAATTATACCATTGGAGAAGATAATTTTAATTGCATTATTAAAATCTTAACTGAACTCAACACTTCAGATTTCTGGAATGAAATATCTAAGAAAAGCTCTGGCCCGGAGAGGATTACCGTTTTAACAGACAAAGAGCAGACTCCATATATAGACAATAATCTTTTGAGCAAGGTTGTAACTTACTGGAAAGATCTATTTTATTTTAAGCCTAACATTCATGATTTACCCTATGAAATTCTTGGCAAAATATTCTTATCTTTACGCAATGTTACTGATAGCCTTGAATGCAGATTGAAAAATCCTAGAGCATCTCGTATAGATATTGGATTGACACATGAAGAACTAGAGTGTTTAATCCAGAACTATCTCAAAATAGATTTAGGTTTCGATTACATAACACTTGCACTTGATATGTGCGTAGATAACGGTCAAGCTGTACCAAAAGTTATTCTGAAAGGTAATAACTGGAGAAGAGTTTTTTATTCTGGAGAAAACGAAGATGCACAATATACACTTCAATTAAGAAATGCTCTTTTCACTGCCTACAGCGATTATTTTGACTCTCCAAATTCTCTACCTCTTACGACTTTCGATTTTCATAAAATCTGCGTAACTTTGAAGGACATTTTCACTGATTTGCCGATATCAACTAAATATTTCACTTTTGGTAGATTTGTTAATTTTGTTGGTAAAAGTGATAAAGACATTGTTTCTTGGTTGACAGAAACCGGCAACCCACCATTTATTGTCGACGAAAAAAATGATAGAACCGTCCTTGTGCTGAACCATGAATATAGGCCACAAGTTACTTCTTCATGGTTACCTCAGATGTCCCGTGATTTTTTTGATGCTTTTCAATTTATTGCTTTTGCATTTTTAAAACTACCGAGTGAAGCAAAACTCTTGATCAGTACTTGTCGAACCCACAGGCATACCTACAATTCTGTTGCATATGAAGCCCATAGTTGGGTATCTCACATGACGACTCAAGATTTTTCGAACCTTCTTTCTGGGCTTATTACCGATAATAGCGAAAAAATAATGATAAAAGACTATGCTATAGATTCTCTCTTTTGGTGTTCAATATACATAGAAGAAGCTTTTAAAAAATATAAAACTTTTCACAAAAAATATAATCTCCTCCTTACAAAACTTAACGAGAAATTTCTTGAACAAGGCTCACCTGCTAAAAGATTTTTTAAATATTTCATGATAGAAAGAGAAGGTTTTTTTGATAGCACTACTGATAAGGAAATCGTTCTTAGATTCCAATTGATAATACCAATAATATCACAAATGGCCCTCTTAACAAAATTTATTGCTTTATTTGCGGTAAAGTTCATCCCTGAGGCAAATCATCGGATAAAGGAGAAGTTTAAAAATGAGAATGCTTTAGATTTATTCGATTGGCTATTTTCGGACGATCTTTACTATATAGTTGAAAATTACAACAGATATCTTGAAAATCCTAATTTGCCAGGACAATCTATAATCAATACTCAGCTGCCCTTATCTATTGCACAAGATCAATATCCGATAAATAGCGAGAATTTTTATAAAACGTATGAAATTATTCAAAACTGCTATAAAGAAATAAGCCAAACCCTGTCTATTTATTGTCCTGAGTATAAAATAGCTGGGAATGATTTCCCTTACTCCCCTGACAACTTAAAGCGGGTTAGGACTGACGGGTCAATAGAACATGATGTACTTAATACTTGCATACTTACACTGGATATCATTGGGTCTAATTATTCTAAAGAGGCAAATGAATTTAAAGAGTATATACTTGCTACTCTAAGAAAATTTAAGAGAGCCGGATATTACTTTGAAGACACGGGCAATGACGCTTTTATAGCATGTTTTAGTACCCCTATATTATTGTTAGATATTGCTCGAGCATTGTTGCCGGAAGAAGAAAGATTAAAAATGGGGGAAGGAAAAGTTAGAGGAACACGAAAAGGGTTATATTCTGGTAATGTAACGATACTTACACGACCAAATCAAAACATTATAATAAGAGATCAATTATCCCCCCAACCTAATTCAGTGCCTCGGGCTTTTAGTATTTTAAGTGGCGTTGATGAATATTGCGAAAGTAAAGAATATGCAAGAAATCAAGTTTTTATTATGGATGCCGGATCAGTCCAAATATATAAAGATGAATTAAATTTAGAAATATCAGAGAAATTCAGACAAAAAGTAAAATCAAAGCATTTCACAGGGCCTTGCTATGTTTTTCCTTTAATATAATATATCAATTATAACATCGCACTTGAGCTGACGGGGAAAACATCGCGGTTTCTCCTAAAAAGCATTGGTGAATTGTGGCTTATATGGCCCGCAGCTCAGTTTAGCGTTATACAGCTGGGGGGTACACACCGTGAAGTGTAAGAACTGCGATACCGAACTGGATCTGGCGTCGGAAGCGTGTCCAAGTTGCGGCCGAAGATCTCTATTCTTGGAAACTGAGCCTGGAGAGTACCGAATCACGGGAAGTCCCGTCGGGTTCATCCACGAGGGCCCAACGGATGGAGGGGATGGGCACTTTGTCGATCACCGGCCAGCGTCGGGGGGCCGCTCATTCTCCGTGTCCGACTCCAAGGGCGGGTTTACAACTCATCTTTCCGGGACGCTGCAGGTTGGCCGGGAGGGGGAATGGTGGGTGATGAAGGTTCTGCGAAAGGCCCTTGCGAAGGCCGGCCAAGAGGTTGAAACGCCAACGGATCGGAGCGCGGAAGATGATCGCGGTGAGGATGGCCTGATCCGTGTCGGCGGGCAGGATTTTATCTTGCAAGTAGTGACTTTCCCCATTGACGAGATAATCTGGGGGGCATTGGCTCGTGGTGAGGCGGAGTTGTCGGGCGACCGAGCTCGGGCACTTGAGCTACTTCGAGAGACCCTGCGACATAAAAACCGCAGAATGGCATCCTCAGAAAGATCATCAGTGATTTTGGTAATAGATGGTCGGAACGTGAGCAGCCTCTTTAGCCGGGAGCTTGTCACAGCCTATCTCAAGAAATATGGGGCACCGGAAAAGGAGTTTGGCTTCGCTCAGATATGGCTCATCGGTCCGACGGTGTGGACAACAATCCGCTTGGACGGTCCTGATGCTGGCACTTCTGTATAACAACCAAATGAAGATTGACCGGAAGGGCAATGCGGTTTTTGGCTTCGAAATAAGAGAGTGTTTACGTTGCCCTTAGGAGAAACACGTTCACCCTTCCGGCAACTTATTCGGAGCCGTTATGGTTCTCCTGACACCTTAACGTTATTCTATTTATTTCATTCATGGAGCGAACTAATTAATGGCAAAGAAAAAAGAAAATAATAGATCGGTTGAAAAAACGCTCTGGGCATCTGCTGATAAACTTCGCAAAAACATGGACGCTGCTGAATACAAGCATATTGTTCTTGGATTGATTTTCCTGAAATATATTTCTGATGCTTTTGAAGAGAAATACGAACAACTGAAACTGGATTTTGAAAATCCCGAGAGTGAATGGTACATTAAAGAGCCCGATGCCCAATATGGTGCCCTGAATGACAGGGATGAATACCGCGGCTGAAAACACATATGCAGGGAGCGCAACACATGGATCGGAACATTAAAGAACCGTTAGTAAAAATTGGATTTGAGATATAAAGGTCCAAAAGTAAATTAAAACCCATTTAAGTTTACTTTAGTCGCTATAAGTAAACTTAAATAAATCTAAATTTACTTATAGCGAACAAAAAGAGCATAAAGAAATGGAGTCGATACAATTCTTGGAAGAATTTCAGGCGGGCAGATGGGAAAGAACGAGTGGTTTCAAGCCATTTTCAATATGTCATTGAAAACAAAGAAATACTGGCGAACATTGGTTTTGAGCTATGAGTTAGTAGAGAGAGATCGACCGAAAAATACTATTTCAAATAGATTGGCCTAACACATCTGTTCTCTGGGGAACGAATATCGAGAAAGATTTACTATAATATAAATATGTCACGGACATCCCCAAATTCACATACATCTTTAAGCGTTCTAACAAAGACCATTCCTGACATTCTCAAAATATCAGAACATGATCAAGAAAAAGTCTGGTCTTCTTTTGAATCGCTTGAATTTAGACAATTGGGCTTACCATCAAAAGAATGGGATAGGCTTTACTGGCAGGGGATCTATCGTGAGGATTCTTTGGATAATATTTTGGTTCTCTCTATAGGCTATATTTGCAAACTATGGAACGAGGAAAGCAGGTTTAATGAAATTATAACTGCCATTCTTAATTTGATGAGACATGTTTTGGAACGAAACATCGCTATACGAGTTAATGATATTGGTGATGAAAATAATATTTTTGATGATAATCAAATAGAAGCACTAAACGACCTTATTATTTCACCAACATTTATACCTCGAAGAATTATTGATAATTTATATGACCACGGAATATTAAAATGGCAAGACATCACAAGGTTTTCAGAAAAGCAAATTATAGAGCGTTTTGGATTTACTCTTAAGGCTTTGAATCTGATTAACTGTCTATTAGAACTCTATCCTTTGACGAGAGAACTGGTTTCTAATATTCTTTTTTTTGATAATCATATTGAGAAGGATTCTTTTAAATCGCTAATGCAATCATGGGTTTTACGTCGAGAAGCAAATAATATCTATGTGCAAATATTTATGAAAAGAATGGGATGGCATGGAAATAAGGCAGAAACATTGGAATTTATAGGACAACAACATGGTGTGACGAGAGAACGGATAAGGCAAATAGAAAACAAATTAACAGCGAAATTGTTTCATCCGAAAGCTGTCAGAGATCTATTGCCACTATGGTTTGTAATCGATTCGTTTTTACAAAGCTCAAATGGTCTTGTTTATATTCCAGAATTAGCGGAATTTCTAACGCATCATTATAAATGGGTCAAGAAACCACCTATTTCAGGTTTGAATAATCTCATTCAATTTTGCCCAAGAGAAATAATTCGTAAGAAGAGTAAAGTAGGGATGGTTTATTCAAAGGACTTTTCTTGCGACAATTGTCACGACATTAATGCTTACTTATTGAAAATTATGGTGACAGCCGAAGAAATGAGTATTGACAATGTTATAGAGAGATTGAATGTGTTTTGTAAAACCGAATGTTCGAGGGATTATCCTCCCAAATTTATGTTTAACAAAGCTTTCATTGATTTATTGCTTATGGATTCAACGCTGAAGAAAAAACTAATGAAAAAAGAAAATGTGCTTTATCATATTGACACTTGGAAGCTGCGACATGGGAGAATATCCAGTGTTACTGAAACTATTTTGAAGCAGTTTGGACGAGCCGTGCACTTTACAGAGGTTTTTTCTGAAATAAAAAAGATAAAACCGGACGATTCCTCCATTAAAGAGCGTAATGTGTATGCAGTATTAGATAGATCAACAAATGTGCTTTTGTGGGATAGAGGAACTTTTATTCATAAGAAAAATGCTGTTTTCCCGTATAACTTGATCAGAAAAGTAGAAGAATGGATCAAAGAAAAATTAGAACAAAATATTCCATTTGTTTCAGTGCATGGGGCATTCAAAGCATTTCAAAATAGGTGCATACAGGAAGGAATAACATCTGAATATGCACTGTATTCATGTCTTAAAGTTTCGAGAGAACAGTTGTTCGCCTTTCCAAACTTTCCGTTTATATATTTAAACAGAGACGAAATAGAAAGAATACCAATGCCCTTGATAATAGAGGAGTTCATAAAGGAGGCTGGTGGACCGGTAAGCATGAATGAGATACGTGAATTTGCCATAGAAGGTATAAATGTAAAGCAATTCATGTTAAACCATTACATTGATAGAGCTCCAAACATTATACGAATAAAGAGAGGAACATACTTACACACGGATTATTTGAAAATTGAAGAACAAAAATTATCTGAAATCATATCTTACGCAAGATCAATCTTATCCAAGGAAAACCATGTTTCTGTCAAGAAGGTATTCAATGATCAAAAAATTAACTGCAAATTAATGGGAATACATAGTCCGGAGGCCTTATTTTCAGTTTTACAATTAAAAGCTTCTGATAGAATACACGTTCAAAGCTATCCACAGATACGCTTAATGGGCGGCAATGATACTGAAAGACGAGGAATATTTAAGGAAATATCTTTGTATATCAGCAATAAGAAAGCACCATGCTCCATCCAGGAATTATATGAGCATTATGTTGAACACTTGGGATATAATGAACAAACGATTTATTGGGCAACGTATGGTGATGATATTTATCATTACCTGCGAGGTTGTGTAATTCATAAGGATACGATTGATTGGACAGAAGAGAAACAAGAGCAGATAGAAAGTGTCGCACGTGACATATACAAACAATCGGTTAAGGCAGGTAGCTGCTATGGTTTGATTGACACGCTGATTGAATCCGATGCATTGCCACAATTAGGAAATGATGTTTACTGGACGCAGTTGTTGATATCGGATCTGCTGAAATGTCAAAATAATTTCATAGTTATTGGTAGTCAGAAAAATGTTTTTCTTCCGTTACCAAACGAGTTTGGAATTCAGACATTTGAGGATTTTTTATATGAAATCTTAAAGCGAGATTATAATGGCGCAATAAATTTAGAAATCCTTAATGAGGAACTTGCGGATTCTGGCATAATTGCAAAAGGAGTCACTAAAAACATGCTTGATAAATCCACAAAAGTGACAATAGTTGGTCATGAAATCATGCTGACAGAGTTGGCACATTATGCTTAAATTACTCAATTTGTTTCCAGTTTATGACAGCGCTGAACATGATCTTATTCATGATCTAATTGTTCCTCTGCTCCAGAATTCCACTTCATATTCCAGGGGTGTCGGTTTTTTCACGTCGGGGTGGTTGAAATTAGCAGCACAGGGATTATCTCAGTTGATTGAAAATGGAGGGAAAGCCCAGATTGTTCTTTCACCTATACTGGAAAAATCAGATTGGCAGGCATTTCAGATAGGGGAAGAAGCAAAATGTAACCGCCTTCTAAGAAACATCCTCGATAAGAATTTGGATAATATTGCCACAGCGCTTGAGAGAGATACGCTAAATGCGCTTGCATGGATGATTGCCGATAATATTCTTGAATTCAGATTTGCAGTGGCGAGAGATGCGGATTCTCGGGGTGATTATCATGACAAGGTAGGTGTTTTTAGAGATGATGAGGACAATATTGTTGCTATTCATGGTTCCTTTAATGATACCCTTAAAGGCTCATTAAATGGTGAGGCTTTTTCAGTCTTCAAGTCTTGGGATGATGGACATTTGCCTTTTGTTGAACAGCACTGGAAAAGACTCACTAAGCTGTGGGAAAACGGCAATCAACAGTTCAAGGTTTACACAATTCCCGAGGCTATTCGGCAAAAGTTTATTAGGCTGAGAACAACAGACGCACGTCCATATTCAATTTTTTCCCCCAAAGCAGCACAGATAATAAGTAATTCCGGCGAGCCAAATTGCAATATAAAGCTTTACCCATATCAGGAGGATGCCATTCAGGCATGGATTTCTGCCAATTGCCGGGGTGTGTTTGAAATGGCAACCGGTACAGGTAAAACCCTTACATCTTTAGCGGCAGCAGTCAATTGCTATAAAACAATCGGAAGACTTGCTCTTGTCATACTGGTGCCATATCTGCATTTGCTTGAACAGTGGGAGCAAAATTGCAAAGAAATTGGTTTTTATCCGATCAAATGTAGCGGGGCACATAAAAATTGGCAGATCGAAGTGAGATCAAAGATTCAGGATTTTAATATAGGGGCTCTTGATCATATCTGCATACTCGCTGTTCAGGCAACGGCTTCTATGCCAAAATTCAGAAAGGCAACAAGCGGGTTAAAAGCGGCATCTGCAATGATTATTGGCGATGAATGCCATGGTCTTGGCGCGCCTTTTGTGAAACGGGCAATGATACCCAATGCTAATATGCGGTTGGGCCTTTCAGCAACACCAAGGCGATGGTTCGATGATAAAGGCACGGAGGTTATTTTCTCGTATTTTGGGCCAGTATGTTTCGAATATCCCTTGGAAAAAGCAATCGGTAAATATCTTACGCCTTATGAATACAAACCGGAGTTAATTCATTTGACTCAATATGAAATGGGTCTATATGAAGAATTGACAAGCAAAATTACTCAACTTGCCAGGATGATGGATAACGCCAAAAAGGATGTTGAAGAAAGATTAAAGAAGTTATTGTTGGAACGGTCTCGACTAATTGCGTCAGCAGAAGAAAAACTGGATAGATTGTTAATCCTTCTGCAGGAAATGCAACGACAGGCACAGGAACATAATAAAGAATTGAGCCATATTCTCGTTTATTGTGCTCCAGGCACACATCAGAAGGTGCTTCGCTCTATTGCTGATCTCGGCTTAAGATGTCACGAATTTGTTCATTATGTTCCTCTAAGTGAACGGCAGAAAATTCTTGAACAGTTTGCGTCAGGCCAGATTCAAGTTGTTGTTGCCATAAAATGCTTGGATGAAGGCGTAGATGTTCCTTCGACAAGAATTGCTTTTTTCTTAGCGAGTACCAGTAATCCAAAAGAATTTGTACAACGGCGGGGCAGGATTCTTCGCTTAGCAAAAGGTAAGCGTAAGGCTATCTTATATGATTTTATTGTTGTGCCGAGGCCTGAATATATACCGTTAAGAAGAGATGTTGATGCGAGCTTGCTAAGGCGGGAAATGCCACGATTTGCTGAATTTTCATCTGCTGCCGTAAATGAATTTCATGCGAGATCAAAATTGTGGAAATTATTAGACCATTATGAATTATTAAACCTATTTGATGAAAAACCTTGGGATATGTATAAGAAAATCTCAGAAGAAAAGAAATCCTTTGATTTTATCAAGCTGGAAGAGGTGGTGTGATGTCCGAAATTAACGAATTAATCAAAAAGAAGTTGGAGTCCTTTCCATCGGATGTGGTTACGCTTGCAATGGAAGCGATAGAGAAATCTGAAAAAGGCCTGCCAGAGGCATCTGTAACGGAATACCTGGAAAATGTTGTGCGAAAAATTATCAGGAATAGGAGGAGTGAAGAGTGATACTTGATGAACTCGTTATGAAGAATTTTCGCCAGTTTCGCGGTGTTCAACGAATTATATTTGCTTCTGAGGCTGACGAGGGCGGTAAAAATGTGACCATCATTTTTGGAGAGAACGGTCGGGGCAAGACGGGTATATTCAGGGCTATTATGTTTTGTCTTTATGGGGAGCGATGCCTGTCTCAAGATGAGGGTGTTACCCATAAGGAGCTTTATCTGGTTAATTCACCGGTTTTGCAAGAGGCAACATCTGATGGGGAACCTGTTGAATCTTATGTGGAGTTGCATTTTCGACACAAGAATGAACGCTATTCGTTAAAGCGTAGCCTGCAAGGGATACTGGATGGAGATGAGCAGTTGGAGCAACTTGGTCCAGTTGTCTTTTCTCGAATACAAAGCGATGGTAATACCAAAAATTACAATGATCCTGATGAAATAAAAAGAATCATAAATGACGTCCTTGACAGAAATGTAAAAGAGTATTTTCTCTTTGACGGTGAAAAGATACAACGTTTGACTCTTTCGAGTGTTGAGCAAAAAAGGGAGATAGCAAAAGGAATCAAAAATCTTCTCAATATCGATGCACTCGAAAAAGCAATTAAAGCCACACAAAAACTGAAGAAAACATTAAACACTGAGCTCGGTAAAAGGGCAACAGACGAATATAAAAGGGTAATATTTCAACTTAATGAATTGGACGAGAGCCGTGACATATTAGAAGATCAAATAAGGCAAACCGAAGAAGAACAATACCATGCAGATGTTGAGAAAAAACAAATAGACAAAAAACTCGAAGAATGCAAGGAAATCTTGCACTTACTTAAAGAGAGAACGGGCACCGAAGAGAAACTAAAATATGAAGAAGAACAGGCCAAAAATCTCTTAGCAGAGATGAAGACGAGGACGGGCAAAGCCTCTTTAATGCTTGTTTTTAAAACAATAGACCATGTTTTTGGTTCTATAGATAAGAAAAAGCAAAAAGGTGAGATCCCCTCAGAGATAAGAAAGGATCTGATAGAGAAAATCCTTACAGAAAAAAGATGTATTTGTTCGCGGGAGATTTTGCCGGGAACGGAATCTTTTAATCAGATCATTCTATGGAAAAACAAATCCGCTGACACTGATTTAGAAAGCGCTGCGTTAGATATGTGGAGATATTTGAGTGGTATACGTAACCATAGAGACGACATCTCCGGTACTGTTGAAACATTACTTCTTAAGTATGCCAATTGTAAAAACGAGATTGAAAAACTTCGTTCAAAAATTGAAAACCTTAACAATCAAATTGGAACGTCTGAACGTAAAGACACGGCTGATCTTGAAAAACATAGAGAAAACATTGAGGAAAAGCTAATTAAATTGGAAGCTAAACGAATCAATTTAAAAGCCGATTTGGACATTCTTGAGTCCGATTATGAAAGGCTATCAGAACAACGCAAGGTCTTGGAAAAAGAGGAAAATATAAAAAATGAGTTAGTCCAACGCGCACATCTGGCGGAAGATACCTGCAATGCATTGCAGGCTGTTTACGATGAATTCACTGATGAGATAAAATTAAAGATTGCTGACGAAGCCAACAAATATTTTGTACAATTACTTGATAAGGAAAGTCGTGAAACCCTCCGTAGCATTTTAGTCAAAGACGATTATTCTCTTCAAATTTTGGATAGATGGGGGAAACCATTCTTGGCTAATATTTCAGCGGGCCAACGGCAAATCATGTCGATTTCATTTATTGCGGCGTTGGCAAATATTGCGGCATCCGGAAAAATTCTAGAGATGCCTCTGTTTATGGATACACCCTTTAGTCGACTTTCCTTTGAACACAGAAAGAATCTTATAGAAATGGTCCCGGGTTTTTGTGCACAGTGGATTTTACTCGCCACTGATACGGAATTCCGCAAACAGGAAGCCGCCCTCTTGAGAAAGAATAATCGATGGGGAAAGTTCTATCTTCTTCAAAGTGATGGGCCTGGTATTACTATCATAAAAGAGCGTGTTGTGGCTGATTCGCAATATATTCTATCCGATAGTGTGGAGGAAAGCTAATGAACATGTCGGGCGATATTAGAGTTAAAACAGATAGGAAATATAGAAATCTTTACAATGACTTAAAAAACTTTGCTGTTGGTGATATGCATGAACTTTTTTTCCTGTGTTCCTGTTTAGGGTTTAGAGCCAAAAAAAAGAAAAACTTAGGGGGCAATGGTGAAGACCGTTTTTGGTCACGAACAATAACACCAGAAGAATATGCTTGTTATTATGCAATGATGCTTGAAGAAAGTAATATGGATTTATCGGCAATTAAAGACGACACTACAATCATTTCAGAAATGGAAAAATATGCCAATGCAGGAATGGAGATCCTCCTTGATGATTTTTTAAGCGAATATTGTTCTTCAGGGTTAAAACTTGATTCTTCTATATCAAAAGAACTTCCCAAGGCATTGTTACATTTTATTTATGAGCAATTGTAATAGGTAGGGATTTTGTGATGAGACGAATTCTTTTAATAGAACCTGCCTATAAAAATAAATATCCTCCACTTGGGTTGATGAAGATATCAACTTATCACAAGTTAAAAGGCGATTACGTCCGATTTGTAAAAGGGTGTGACCCCAATATACGTAAAGAGAAGTGGAACAGGATATATATAAGCACATTATTTACCTTTTATTGGAGCATCACGCTAAAAACTATCCGATATTACATTAGATCTGTGCGTGTTCCCTCAGATGTTTTTGTGGGTGGTGTAATGGCAACCCTTATCGGCGATGACCTGGAAAAAGAAACAGGTGTACGGGTTATCCGCGGCCTTCTTGATAAACCTGGCATCCTCGATGAAGGGAACCACTGTAATATTGATTATCTAATACCCGATTATCAGATTCTACAAGAAATTGAATATGACTATGCACTTAAAGATGCCTATTTGACTTACGCCACAAGGGGTTGTCCTAATCGATGTTCATTCTGTGCAGTTCATCAAATAGAACCCGAATTTATTCACTATGTGCCTATAAAAAAGCAGATTATGGGAATAGATGAAACATATGGCCAAAAACAGAACCTTATTCTGATGGACAATAATGTCCTTGCATCAAATCAGTTTGAAAGGATTATTAATGACATTTGTGATATAGGATTTCATAAAGGTGCCAAATTGAACGGACGGATGCGCATCATTGATTTCAATCAGGGTACCGATGCTAATTATCTTACTTCCGAAAAAATGGTACTATTGGCAAAGACAGCCATCAAACCCTTGAGAATTGCTTTTGACCACATAGCTGATAAAGATCTTTACATTTCGAAGATTAAACTCGCAAGAGATCATGGTCTTTTAAATCTCTCTAATTATGTTCTCTATAACTACCTTGATACGCCGGAAGATTTTTATCAAAGGTTAAGAATAAATGTGCTTCTCAACGAAGAATTGGGCACACAAATCTATTCTTTTCCCATGAAGTACATACCGTTGGATGCAAAAGATCGGAAATATATTGGCAAAAACTGGAATAAAAAGCTTATACGTGGCATTCAATGTATTCTCTTGGTAACAAGAGGATTGGTAACCACGAGAAGAGAATTTTTTGAAGCCGCCTTTGGATCTACTTATGAAGAGTTCCTGAAAATCGTTTTAATGCCGGAAGAGTACATCATTTATAGAAGAAAGTATGAGAATAATGGTGCCTTTGACTGGCGAAGTACTTATGAAAAATTGTCTGAGAATGAGAAAAATGTTTTTATGACTTTAATTTCGGATAATAAAGTTCAAAAGCAGGTTTATTCAAAGACATCTTCCAGAAAAATCAAACAATTGCTGACCCATTATATAATTAGTTGAAACTGAAAAGATAAGGATTTTGACCTTCTGGATTGTGAATAATCAGGTCATTAGCTCGGAGGCAGGAATTATGAGTCAGGCAATTTCTCATGATCGCAACGAGGAAACAATCGAAGCCAAAACACGATGGTTCAAATCTCTATCTCTTTCTGAAAGAATGGAGATGCTTTGCTCTTTTGTGGATTTGGCGCTTACCTTGAACCCTAATTTGTCGGATAAAAAAGATGCTCAACAGATTAAAGGACGTATTCAGATCATTTCAGCAGAATAAGGTCAGATACATGGTAATCGGGGGTTTAGCCTAGAACAATATTATTAAAGTCATTAGAAAAAGGCATAGCCATGCAAATTGCTTTGACCGGTGCGACCGGTTTTGTAAGCAGCTATTTAGCTAATGTTTTTTTGGAAAAAGATTGGAAGGTAACTCCAATTCTCAGGGATGATTTGGCTCTTAGTTCTAAAGACCTGGCAAAAAAAATTGATGGCTCAGGGGTAATTGTAAATCTGGCTGGTGCAAATATCGTAAAACGATGGACTGAGGAATATAAGAAGGAGCTTTACAATAGCCGTATTGACACCACAATTAAATTGGTCGAAGCAATGGGTCAAATGTCGAGGAAGCCGAAAATATTTATTTCAGCCTCTGCTGTTGGAATCTATGACGACAGGGGTAGATACGGCGAATCAGATTATAATTTTGCAAACAATTATCTGGCAAAAATTGTCAAAGATTGGGAAGAAGCAGCCTTTAGGGCCCGGGAAATAAATATCAGGACAATTGTTTTTCGGTTTGGAGTTGTGCTGGGAAAAGGAGGGCTCTTAGCCAAGATGCTTCCGTCGTTTAAACTGGGCATGGGCGGTACAATCGGGAACGGCAGGCAATCCTTTTC
>JAHIKR010000245.1 GCA_018897415.1 Pseudomonadota bacterium | reverse complement strand
GAAGATTGTTTCGGAGAAACAAGAAAACTTTATTATTTAAGGAACAAGGATGGGAAAGAGGTCGATTTTTGTATCACAACGGATGATAATCCTTCATTAATGGTGGAGGTAAAATGGAAAGATGGAAATCTAAATCCGAATTTTGAAATTTTCAAAAAATTTTTTCCACAAATAAAAATGATTCAGGTAACAAAGGAACTGAAAAGGGAGAAAACATTTCCCAATAGCGCTGAAATTCGAATCGCCCATAACTGGCTCTCGGAATTAAGCCTGCCCTAAATTTGATGAATTCGTAAAAAGTCTCGAAATCGTCATGCCGGACTTGATCCGGCATCCAGAATACATTGAATTTATCCGCTAAAGCACTCTGGCGGACTCGCAATGACGGTATTTTTGACTTTTTACGAGTTCACCAAGAGTGACAAAAAAATAAAATGTCTATCAAGGCATCTAATTCTGGGGACAGCTTACTTAATTCACAAAAAAAATATGTATGATGTCCCCGGAATTCCCCGGGAAGAGAAAGTTAGCTTTCAGGAGGTGAGAATGTACATGTCCAGTAACACGGTTTTGAAAAAACATTTTTATTTCATCTTCATCCTGCTGCTCTTAATAACAGGATGCGCCGTTACACCGGGAAAAGAGTATAAAAATCTTTATGCAAAGGAAAGCGATCAGAAGTCTGAAAAAATCCCACACAGAGAAACTTCCAAACCTGCAATCGTCATGGGCCCGTCTGCTCATATGGCTGACTCGCTGAACTACGTCCGCCAGCACAAGGGGGAGGGCCTGCGGCGTGTCCTGCTGGGCAGCGAAGCGGAACTTATGGACGTTGCGTCGAAGGCTTTTCCTACAAAGAGCTTCACCATCGTTCGGGAGCCTCATGCGGTCTTGGCCAAGGCAAGGGACGTTGATCTTTCTTACGCCTTCTATTTCTATCCATCCCAGACGAACAATCAGACCGAGGTCGAAGTCCTCCTTGCCAGCCCCAGCCATACGGCCGAACAGATACGGGAATATCAGGAACAGACACTTACAGGCGCCTTCTACTTGACCGTTATAAATATGAAACTTCTGGAAAAAGGATATGATCCTAATGTGAAGGAGAAGGGACAAATGCTCCCATTAAGTTATGCGGCATTTGAGGGTCAATGGAATCTCGCAAAAAAATTAATAAATATAGGTGCAGATTTGGATTTGGCGGTATATGAGCTAAAAGAAGGTGCATCAAAATCGGAACAACACTTATCAGAAATGGAACAATACTTGGCCTCAGAATACCCAGAAGTTGTAAAAACTGCTAGAGATGGTGTAAAAACTATTAGAGATAATTACAACAAATACAATAAAGCTATAGCGTTGCTTAGTCAGTTCAAACCCAGGCAGATGGTCCAACAAACCAATGTCTCTCAAAACATAACCAAAGAAGACCTTGCAAACATTGTTAAATCCGATGTCGACGAACTTCCTGTGATGCGGGCAAAACCAAACAAGAACGCCTATGCAATAGTCATCGGGGTTGAAAAGTACCGCCAGAAGCTGCCCAAGGCTGATTTTGCAGACAATGATGCCAGGATTATGGCAGAGTATCTCACAAAGGTCATGGGTTATCCGGAAGAAAATATTGTTACGCTTATAAATGACAGAGCGCTGAAGAGCGATCTGGAAAAATATCTGGGGAAATGGCTCCTCAATAACGTCGAGAAAGACAGTTCCGTATTTATCTATTACTCAGGTCACGGCGCCCCAAACCCGAAGACCGGTGACGCATTCCTTGTCCCCTATGACGGAGATCCCTCGTTTATTGAAGAGACGGGATATTCCCTGAAAAGGCTTTATGCAAAGCTCGACAAACTGCCTGCCAGAGAAATCATCGTGGTTCTCGATTCCTGTTTTTCAGGCGCAGGCGGCAGAAGCGTTCTTGCCAAAGGTGTCCGGCCTCTTGTTATGAATATGGATAAGCAGGTGTTTCACAGTGACAGGATAGCAATTCTTTCAGCCTCATCGGGAAGCCAGATAAGCTCGACCCATGATAAGGAGGGACACGGCCTCTTTACATACTTTTTGCTAAAGGGAATAAAGGAAGGCAATTCTGAGCTTGGAACTCTTTACAATTACCTCAAACCGCAGGTGGAAAGGATTGCGAGGAAAACATACAACAACGAGCAAACCCCGGGGCTGATAGCTCCGAAGGGGTTTTTGAACCTGATGCTTTACGAACGATAGCTTAAGGAGGTGGGTTATGAAAAAGGATGATTTAAAGGCTTTTATTTCTTTAATCAGTATAATCTTTCCCCTTTTTATAGGTATAACGATGTCCGGCTGCGCCAGTATGGTTCCGCCGGTTGAACTCAGGGCAAAGACCCCTGACCTCAGTATTGATGCGTCGATAAAGCGTAATATCAATCTTGCCATTGTAATCCCAGACCCCATGGCATATGCCATCATTTATGAGGTCCCAGCAACCAAGTATACCAGAGATTTAACATCCCAGTACCGTAGCGGAGGTTTGTATCTTGAAAGGGAACTCTCCAAGATTTCGAGCGAAACATTCTCTCAGGTGTTCAGTCAAGTGACAGTTGTCAGGGACATGCCCCAATCGGGCCAGTATGACGCGGTGGCAGAGTTGAAGATAGGCAGGGTCCCGATGCTCCTTATAAGACAGCCTCGTCCGTTTCTGTTCCCAGTTTACCTCCCTATTGACATGACCGCCGAATGGAGCATGACAGTGGTGGACAGAGGGAACAGGGAAATCTTCAGTAAAAAAGGGGTATCATCGCTCCAGAGTTTCGAGTTAAATATATTTCGCCCCTCGGACTGGGGAATTGCCATGGGACAGATGATGTCGCCCATCATCAGCGAGCTGGCAAAGGAATGGGCTATCACTCTGTATTCGTTAGAGGCGTTTTCTGCTGCGCCCTCTACAGGAGGTGAGAATCGATGAAATGGCATTTGAAATACCTTTTGTTCGCGATTGTTGTCATGCTGTGCGGGTGCATGTTCTTGCCGCGGGTCATACCGATCTCTGAGCTGATGCCCCGTCAGAAGACCGAGAATGCTTCCAAGGAAGTTGTTTTTCCTGTTGTCATTGGGAGGTTTTTTGACGAGAGGTCTAACCGTAATTTCCTTGGCCAGTATGACACATTCGGCAGTGCAGGCACAGTCACTATCGTGCCCGACCGCGACATATCAGAGGTGTTCGAGGCAATAGCGAGAAGGTCTCTCAAGCACAAGGGGATCGAAGAGGGTCGTTCCATATTCAGCTTGAAGGGGGCAGTCCAGAGGGCCAATGTCGGAGCGATGCCGATGTCAAGGGTCATGAATGCAGAGGTGTTGCTGGAGCTTACCCTCGTGGATTCAAGAACAGGGGCGCGGCTTTGGCAAAAGACATTCCAAGGCGTGGCAACCGGCCATAACCCGAAAACAACCCTTGCCCTTGCCTTCCAAGACATGGAAACGTCCCTGGACAAGGACGATTCCATCTTGGCATTGAAGCAGACGTTTCTTGCCTCCGGAGGCAAATTGCCTGAAGATATTGAACGCAAAGAGCCAGAAGTCAAAAAGCCTGTAGTTGATATTCATAATATCCCTGATTTCAAAGCAACTCCTTTGGCTAACGACCTTGCAGTAGTCATAGGGATAGAAAACTATCAGGGGCTTCCGAAATCAGACTTTTCAAAGAGCGATGCAGGTATTGTAAAGGATTATTTAAAGGCATTGGGCTTTGCAGAAAGGAATATTGAATTTGTAACTGATGAAAAGGCAACAAAATCAAAGATTGAGACCGCTATTGAAGGATGGCTTCCCAATAAGGTGAAAGGGGACAGCAGAATCATTGTTTACTATTCAGGCCACGGCGCACCTAATCCAACAACAGGCGAGGCTTTCATCGTTCCCTATGATGGCGACCCCAATTATCTTTCTATAACAGGTTACCCATTAAAACGACTTTATGATAATCTTGGCAAACTTCAAGCAGCAGAAGTTATAGTTCTTCTTGATACCTGTTTTTCCGGAGCGGGTGGAAGGAGCGTACTTGCCAAAGGGGCTCGGCCATTGGTTATGACATCACAGAGTGCGGTTCTGCCGCAGAACATGGTGGTGCTGTCGGCAACGCAGGGCTCGCAGATAACCACCTCGTCTCAGGAAAAAGGCCACGGAATATTTACATACTATTTCCTCAAGGCGCTTAAAAACGGCAAAAAATCTGTTGCTGAAATCTATGAACATATAAAGCCATACGTAGAAGACGATGCAAAATCAATAAATGTCCAGCAATCACCAAGTATCAATCCGGATGTTGAGAGGTTAAGGGGAAGATTTTTATTAAGAAAATAAAGCAAAGGGAATTAGAAACGACGCCATGAAAAGACTTTTCGTAATCATTTTTCTTATCATGCTCCCTGTTTTTTCTTTCGCTTCTGAAAAACCTGTATGGGTGGAGGCAACGGGAGAAGCTTATCTCGGTGAGATTGATACCCCTAAGGAAGTAAAGGACAGGGCCAGGAGGGACGCACAGAAGAACGCACTGGAAAAGGCAGTGGGAGTTTTCATCAAGTCCCACACTCTCGTATCCAACTGTCAATTAGCGGAAGATTTGATATATGCCGCTGTGAGAGGACAAATTGAAAAGACTGAGATACTTCACGAGGGATGGGATACGAAAGAAAGAAGCCTTTACAGGGCAACACTCAGAGCATTAATCAAGCCGGTGTATCCCGAAAAAGGAAAAGGGCTTTCCATTAAGGCGTATCTTTCCAAAACAGACCTGAAAGAGGGTGAGGAAGTCAGGATATTTTACGAGGCGAGCAGCGACTGCTATATTTATATCTTTTCCGTTGCAGCGGACGGTTCGGTAACCCTGCTTCTGCCGAACTCGATTCACAGGGAGAATCTGACGAGGGCCGGAAGAGCTTACGAATTTCCCACTTCCGACAGCGAGATCCACCTGAAAGCCATGTTCCTTCCCAACCATAAAGGAAAAGTCGCGGAAGAAAGGATCAAACTGATCGCCACCAAAGAAAAAGAGGAGATTTTATCACTCGGATTTCATGAGGGAATGTTCAAGGTCTATAATTCACGGTCAACAGGAATGATCAGCGATCTTGTGAAGAGACTCAACAGAATAGAGCCGGATAAGTGGACAGAGGCAACGGCAGTTTATACTCTTACAAGATAAGGTTACAGTTCTTAAAATTACCAGCATATCTGTTTTTATTGGCGCCAAATCTTGACGGGCTGTTGCCCAAAAGCGATTTTGTGGTATTTTGCGGCAATATCGTGGCATAGTGAGAACTTAACTTATTGATTTTGTTGAATGCAGGTCTTGACTGTATTGCTAATTTTCATCGAATTTGGATTTGAGCAACAGCCCGTTGAGCTGCGAATAGCGTAATATTTTATTTTTCAATACAATGCCCCAAAATTTTCTTCATCTATCTTTCCTTCAAGATACGCCTCTAATGTCTTTGACCGGTTTACTGATTTCAATTCATCCATTGCCCTGCTCAACTGTTTTGCATTTATATTCCCATGCTCAAATGCAGTTTTCAGTCTGCTCCTGGCTATATTTACATCCTTTACCTTTACCTCATTCCAGTTCCTGGTTACGGCAAAGTTCCCTTTACCTGTTATCTGGGGATACTGCTCCTGTCCTTTCAGCCTTTTAGATGCCTTGGGGACATTCTTTTTTACATAGTCTGATAATTCATCTATTTTGACCCATACATCCTTACCGCCCTTTCCCATTAATCCTTCCAATAAATAATGGGTGAATATGCCGCCCTTTATCTCGGCTTCATCTTCCCAGGACTGCTGATTGGTGGCCGATGATGTGATCAGCACTCTGCCTGCACCTGTAGGTTTCATTATTTCAGAACTTATAAGCATGCCTACCAGGGGTTTTCCTCCCTTTGGCACTATGGACTTTCCGCCTCCTGAAAAACAGGCATCCAGGGCCACCATT
>JAHIKR010000244.1 GCA_018897415.1 Pseudomonadota bacterium | reverse complement strand
TTCCAATCCAGACACTGTACGGCCTAAAAAAAGCATCCCGTGGACCGTTGATGGTTTTTCTTCTTGCACAAACATATTTTTGCAAACCATCAGCTTTGGGATGCGGATCACTCTGTCTCAAGACCACGAATGAGTAAGCTACGGCATATGAGGGCTATGCAGGTCAAGTCCTTGGAACGGGCGGCTCCAGAATTCTTGCTCTGAATAAATCTCTTAGGCTTCAGCTTATGTTTACACCCAATCATACAGTCATTTTAGTCTTATCCTCCTTTAAAGCGCTCTCGTTTTTTAAATTTAACAATCCACTTTTGTAATCTTAACATTGCATCATCTTTCAAGAATGCAATGATCTCAGTGTACTCATCTAAGTCAAACACGCCAAAGTACTCTCCCGAATAAACAATTACATTATTAACTCCAAGCAATTCTTCGCTTCTTAAGGACTTAATCGTCTTATTGGCTAATTCATTGAGATGCGTTTTATTGAAATACAGTTGTGTCAACGTGTATGTCAATAAGGTAAACATGACGTGGGCTTCTATTAAAGATTCATGTGGTGAGGTAAATTTATTAATATTCCAGCAATTTTTAATCTGACTATGCCGTTCCTCCAGTTGCGTTCTTAAATCATAAAGTTCAAAGCATTCTTCAGGATATTTAGGTTTGAATGTCGAGGACAATCCCCAGTATCTAACCGAACCATCTGACCCCGTTATTTTCATTAACGATATGTGTAAAGGCACCTTGCATTTATCCCACAGATCAACTTCTTCAACAACAGTGACTTCTTCAAAATACTTAACTCCATGTTTTGTATACTCTTTATATTTTCTCCATTTATATTTGCAGGCCTCTGCGATTTTTTCCGCATCTGTTAAGCTGTTCATGTTTGATCGCAAAGGCATTAACACATCCGCCCCCAACTCAAGTTTAACCGTTGATACAAATGTGCCATCAATGTATCCGCGATCTGTTATTAAAAGTTTCATGACGCCTTTACCTACTGTCTCAACAAAATCTTTAACCAGAGACCTGCCTTGAACCAGTTCATCCGTCAAACCGCCCCCCCATTGATATCCCGTAAAGATAAAATATTCCTTCTCTTTGCTCATATGCATTAATTCACTTAACGCATAGCATGGCCGATATTTCACTCCCTTTTTTTGCTCTTTTGTCATCTTGCTCGTATCTATTCTCTGCCCATGCTCATCCACTGCCATCCTTTCGGCCTTTTTATAATTCTCATTCTCCGGGACTACCACATGAGTTTGATCCAATATGAATATCCCATCCTCATCAAATCCATTGTTCTTTTGAATAAATCTTTGAATGTCTCCATTATGCCAATGGCATAATTCTTGAGGTTTTGTGTCTTTATAAAATTTTCTCGCCGTATCATGATCGACCGCCGTCTCACGTTCTTTTTTATTCTTATTGTTAAACCCGCCATTCTTCCCGCCAACGTTAAATTTAACCCTGGATAATACCGCCCCACTTCTCAAAATTCCCGGCAACTTTTCAAACGATGCCGTCGTGTGAAGTTTCATCTGAACTTTACATGCCAGTAAAAACCAAAGTGGAACATCTTCTTTCTTCCGCGGACTCGGATAACTCGCCCCGCATATCTCAAAAAATCTTATCCCTAATAAAAAAGCAAAAAATTTGTCCTGGAATGTCCAATCTGCTAAATCCAGATAATCCAATCTCCCGTCCTTTAAGTCTTTTCTCACCCTCTGTTTATCTTCTCTATAAATAACCAAATCTGAATCTTTTTCGCTCATGGATAATTCCTTGTAGTTATCTTTTTAAGTTCGTCTAATATTTCATCTATCTCCTTATTGATCCTACGAATCTTAGCCAGCGTCTCTTGATAATTTTTATACCTACGTGATTCTTCCCGCACAGTCAAAGCGTCGACTTTTTTCACCATGACTATTTTTTGCCCGCCATCCTTATTAACCGATAATGCCAGGTATGGTCCATGTTTGTGACCTTTAGCACATTTGCAATTCTTATTCCCGCATCTTCGATAAACATAATGCGGCAATCCCAGAACCATTGGCTTTCCATGGATCAGGCTAAAGATACTTTTGGCTCGTTCCTTATTGAGAACCGACAACTTTTGCCGGGCCTGACTTATTTTATCTTTGGGGTTGACTTTATTCATGACTTATATAGAATATACTATATTCTATATAAGTTTGCAAGCAAAAAAATAAAACAGGTAAAAAAAAAGTTTTCCTGAAAAAATCACACGGGCGGGGAAATCCAATTTACGACGAGCGGATAGACGAGCGAAGCTCTGCGATTTTTATTGTCTGGATTGCAAT